>NZ_BAABMI010000012.1:0-25478 GCF_054785195.1 Secundilactobacillus muriivasis
TCATGCGTATCACCGTTGCCATCAGTAACAACTACTGTTGTACCCGGTGTGGCAGTACCCGTTACCGTCGTCGTCCCGTTGTTATTAACTACCGGATCCGCGGTCAACGTTGGGGTTGCTGGTACAGTCACGTCGGTACGCTTTGTATTACCGTCTGTATCGGTCGTGGCTACAGTTACCTTTCCACCATCTGTAACTGGGACATTGTCTAAGCTATAGGTACCATCGGGCTTCACCGTAACATCGTGTGTATCACCATTACCATCAGTAATCACTACCGTTGTTCCGGCCTTTGCAGTACCCGTTACTGTCGTGGTGCCATTGTTATTGATCACTGGATCTGCAGTTAATGTTGGCGTTGTGGGTACAGTCACATCGGTACTCTTCGTGTTGCCGTCAGTATCAGTTGTGGCTACTGTAACTCTGCCGCCATCCGTAACCGGGACATTGTTTAAGCTATAGGTACCGTCTGGGTCGACTGTTACATCATGTTTGTCGCCATTACCATCAGTAATCACTACCGTTGTCCCTGGCGTTGCCGTACCCGTTACTGTCGTGATGCCATTATCGTTAACTACTGGATTCGCAGTCAACACTGGCGTTGTGGGCACTGCCGTATCAACACTCTTAGTATTACCATCCTTATCAGTTGTGGTTACCGTAACCTTGCCGCCATCTGTGGAAACTGGGACATTGTCTAAACTATAGGTACCGTCTGGGTCAACCGTCACATCATGCGTATTACCATTACCGTCAGTAACAACTACTGTTGTCCCTGGCGTTGCCGTACCCGTTACCGTCGTCGTGCCATTATTGTTGACTACTGGATCCGTAGTCAACGTTGGCGTTCCTGGTACCGTCACCTCAGTACTCTTAGTATTGCCATCAGAGTCCGTGGTCGTCACCGTAATCTTGCCGCCATCTGTAGAGACTGGGACATCATCTAACGTATAACTGCCATCTGAGTTCACAGTAGCATCATGCTTCGTGCCGTTACCATCCGTGATGACTACCGTTGAACCTGGTTTAGTCGTACCAGTTACGTCAGTCGTCCCGTTGTTGTTCACTACTGGATTGGTGGTCAACGTTGGCGTTGCCGGCACTGCTGTATCAACGCTCTTAGTATTGCCAGCCGTATCAGTTGTAGTTACCGTAACTTTGCCGCCATCTGTAGCAACTGGCACATCAGTCAAACTGTAAGTGCCATCCGGGTCAACCGTCACGTTATGCGTATCACCATTACCGTCAGTAACGACTACCGTTGTCCCTGGCGTTGCCGTCCCTGTTACTGTCGTGGTGCCGTTGTTGTTCACTACTGGATTGGTAGTCAACGTTGGCGTGCCCGATACCGTCACATCGGTACTCTTAGTATTACCATCAGGATCCGTGGTCGTCACCGTAATCTTACCGCCATCTGTAGAGACTGGCACATCATCAAAACTGTAAGTGCCATCTGGGTTCACGGTAGCATTATGCTGATCACCGTTACCATCCGTGATAACTACCGTTGAACCTGGAGTTGTCGTACCCGTTACGTCAGTCGTTCCATTATTGTTAACGACTGGATCAGTCGTTAACGTTGGCGTGCCGGGCACATCGACTTTGGTACTCGTACTGTTACCACTTGGATCGGTCGTCGTTACGGTGACTTGCCCGTCTGTGGTACCAACGGGAACATTATCCACCGTATAACTACCATCTGAACCAGCCGTAACTGTATGTTTATCACCATTTGCATCGGTCACGTCGACAGTTGCGTTAGGGACCGTTGTCCCCGTAACCGTCGTTGTGCCATTGTTATTAACGATTGGATCAGTTGATAACGTTGGCGTTGCGTTGACCGTTACATCCTTGGTCAAACTGCCACCATTGTCATCGGTCGTCGTCACCGTCAATTGGCCACCATCAGTGCCAACGGGAACGTCAACTGTGTAACTACCATCATCGCCAACGGTTACAGGGTAGGTATTACCTGCATCATCCGTTACACTAACGGTCGTTCCAGACGCCGTTGTCCCGGTCACAGTCGTCGTGCCGTTGTCGTTACCACTTACCGTCATGCTAACAACGGTTAAAGTCGCAGCAGAGTTAGTGAAATCCAGTTCATCAACACTCACACCGTAAGCCGTCGCAATTGCTTGCTTACCAGTATCAGATAGGTCGATCGTGTAACCACCCGCTACTAAATTAGCGTAAGCGCCACTCACAACTGCCCCATCCTTAGAGATCACAACGTCGTCACGCGTTAACGTCACGTTTGGATCAACTGTATTTTCAGCAATATTTAGCGAAATACCTGGGTTAGCATCGCCCTGTTGCATCACCGTTGAATTGAGTTGTTGGGCCTGCTTAATGTAGCTCACAACGTAGTTCCCAGTTTGCTTATCATCTGGAATCTCAGTTGCTTCAGTCCACGACCCATCATCCTTGGTGTAGCCGGAAATGTAGCCGTCGACTTGTTGAATCGGCACTGCTGTCAGTGCTGTTCCGAAAGTGATGTTGCTGCCGCTGGCGTCTTTGACTGGCGTGTTAGTCGTATCAACGGCCGTTGTGGTGCCAGTATCCGTTTGAACAACGCCCGAAACTGTGGTGCCGTCTGGCATCGTGTAGTCCGCAATGTTACGAGTTGGTTGAGTGCCGTTAGCTTTGTAGTAAACGTTCAGCGTGTTGTAGGCACCAGTCGTTGAAGTCCCCATCATACCCGTGTTCACCGTGGTCACTTTTCCGTTTTGGTAAGTGCCGCTATCATCCGTTCCGGCAGCCCCAACGAAGGTAAACCCTTCAATCGTTGGCGCGCCAAAGACCGTTTCGCCAGTTGTCGTTGTGCCAGATACGGTTAAGTTGCTACCAACGTTGGTATTAACTGTCGTTGAAGTTTGAAGCACCTCACCCGTTTCAACGTTGATGTAGTTGACCGTAGTGGGTTCTGTAACTTTGGTTAAGGTGAAAGAGTTGATTCGACCTAAATAGTTTGCGCCGCCACTACCGGCTGCCGCAAACATGGCGACTGACACAGCTTGATTAAGCTGGACGCTTGTCACCGTCAATTTCTTGACCGCCCCATTCGTCACATCGGTTACAGTTGCGGTGATCGTTCCGGTCACCTTACCATCAACTACCGTTCCAGTATCAGGTGTCCACTTGTAATCAAATAAAACATCATAGGCACTCCCATTAACTTGAGCCGTGTGGGGGTTGGTACCAGCCGGGTTGGTCACATCAGAGGTACTATTGGCTTTATCCATATTCATTTGAACGAACGCACTACCACTTTTCGCTCCGGTATCATCGGTTTGACGAATCGTTAGCGCCCCGTTAGGTGTATCGTTATAACCGTCTCCAGCCTGATAGTTGTCAAAGCCGATAAAGGTTGTATCCTTTTGACCAATGATTCCAATATCGGCACTTGCACTAGCCCCTGCACCAATCCCAGCTTCACTAGGATTAACGGGTTGCAAAATAATCCCAAGTCCGCCACCACCGTTAAGCTTATCTAGTGATAGTTCACCTTGAATTTCAAAACTCTGCGTTGTATCAATTTGATTCTCGAATGAATACGAGGTTGCTGTATAAGTTGTCCCATTCGTCAGCAATTGAATCCACTGCTTACCAGTCGCTGGATCCGTGTAAAGTTGTCCAAAGATGTCCTTATTAGCGGTAACTTTTGAGTCAGTTTGCCCGTTAAACACATCAGTAATATCAGTTGGAATTGTCGTTGAGGTTGCGGCAGAGGCATCACCAGCATTAACTGCCAAGGCAATATCCGACACATTACCGTCATCATCCACGTATTTGCCATCCAACTGGTCCACCGTTGCAATCGACTTTGGTTCTGCAACGAGGGCTCTAGACATCATTAAGCTCTGCTTTGCGGCCGTTGCCGTAGTGGTTTCATCGGCGACAACTTGGTTTGAAGCCGCACTTGCCGTTTGCGCACCGGTGGTATCTGTCGATGTGTTGTTTGTTGTGTTATTCGTTGTTGTGGTATCAGTTGGGGTTGGGTTGGTGACTACACTATTATCAGTCGCCGGTGTCCCTGCCGTTCCGTTACCAGTATCAATTGTCGTCGGCGTTGTCACATCAGAAGTCGTTGCCGACTTGTCAGTTTCAGTCGTGCCAGTACTACTGTTTGTCGACGTTCCCGCACCATCAGTAGCGACAGTTGTATCGGAATTAGTTGTCGTTCCCGATGTTGTTGTCGTGTCAGGTGTCGTCGATGTATTTGTAGCATCAGTAGTATCTGTTGTATCCGTAGTACCACTCGTACTACCAATATTAACCGAACTGCCATTCAAACCGTTATCAGCGCTTGTTGTACTCGTATCAACTGTTGCTGTTGTACTATCTGCTGAGGCCGTGGTATGGCTTAACAGCATCACTGACCCCAGCGCAACAACTGACAAACTTGCGTAAACGAAACGCTTCCCCACTTTATACATTTTGTAGTGCTGCTTCGCATTGCAGCGCATGATCTTGTTACGATTCCCCATATTCATTACTCCTCCAATATCAAAAGTAACCCAGTTTTAGACTTCAAAAAATCCGGAACCACTATTCCCTTAGCGGTGTCGATTCATCAGCAAACTTGATTGCTCTTGACACGAGAAGCCGTTGCTTCAAGTGTGCACTCATTTTTACTCCTCCTTGAAAAATAAGCCATTATTTAATTGTTAGTTAGCTAAAACTTCCCCCAATTAGACATCTCCTATGCGAATCAGCGCCAACGTCCCCGTTATCGAATTGGCCTGATCACCTCGTTGGTTCCACCCATCGAGGCTGGTCGTTTCTAATCGTAGTGATAAACATACCACTATCGTTAAAAACGTTCATCCGCTTAAATCCTATTGGTCCCTATATTATACATTAAAAGTAAGTGGAATAGCACCAATAAGCTATAATTTTTTTGTTAACTTTTTTAACATCCTTGACTAATTCAACTATCAATTGACTTGTGAACTATCGGTTTTCGAGAATTGCCGGGAAAGGTGAGGGTTGAAATTCACAAGCGTTTGATTTTTTCAATCATTATTCTGTGAAACATTTTATTGCCGTAGCCTTTCGTAACGTCTAACGAACGCAAAGAAGCAGGCATCAACCTCCAAATTGAAGTTGATGCCTGCTTACTTTATTTTTCGTACTTAATCGTGCGCCCGTTCTCCCTCAACCCGCTGCCGTTCCAACGCCCGTAGCTCCTCTTCCGTGGCCACCATGTGGTCATCGTAATGATCCAGCTTAAAGTGAAGATGATCAATCGCCGCTTGAATATCATCGCGTCGCTCTTCCATTTCGGCTAACTGCGTTTGAAGAAGCTCGATTTGTTCACGCGTGTTGTCTTCTTGTGCGTCAAATAGTTGAATGTAGTGGCGAAGATTTTCGATGCTCATCCCCGCTGCCCGCATTTGGCGCGCAAATTTGATGCGTCGAAGAATTCGTTCATCAATATCACGGTTACCCGTATCGGTGCGGTCAATCGTTGGAATGAGCCCTTCTTTTTCGTAGTAACGGATTGCCGACGATGAGACCCCGGTCAGTTCACTTGCTTGTTTAATGTTCATTTTAAAATTCCTCCTACCGTTTCTTCAAACCAATGTTGATGACTGCCAACAGCGCGATACCCATCAATACGACCATTAACGTAACCGAATGATTGTAGCTCACCGTTGGATTAACAATGCCCGACGTCAACAACGTGATCACGGACAGCCCGAACGAACTGCCGACTTGGTGCACCGTGTTCACAACACCGGACGCTGAGCCGGCAATTTCCGGATCCGTATTAGCAACGCCGGATACCGTCAGCGGACTTAACGTGAACCCTTGCCCGATACCAATGATCACCATTGGCACTGCGATGGCCCAGAAATATCCTGCCTGCACTTTAACGATTGCCGCCATCAATAGGCCCAAGGTGGTTAGAATCGTCCCAGCCAGCATGATTTGAAAATTACTGAACCGGTCGTTCAACCGCGTTACCAAGGTTGCAAAGATAAATTGTGGCACTGTTTCGGGTAAGAATCCTAGCGCTGCCAACAGCGGTGTAAAGTGGTACACGTTTTGCATCGCCTGTGGCGTGAGGAAGAAGTACGAGATCATTGCGCCAAGAAAGAAGAACCGGGCAATGTAGGCGCTGCTGCGTTCGCGGTCTTTAAACAACCGGAGTGGCATGATTGGCGCATCGGTCCGGTGCTCCTGCCAGATAAAGATGGCTAAGAACACAATAGCGACAACCAGTGTCACTGCCGGATGACTCGCACCGTTGATACTATAGACCAGCGCCACGATGCCGATCACTGAGGCGAAGGCCCCTACCCAGTCAATTTTACCACGGGTTGGTTCGCTTGCCGGAATGTATTTTAACGTCAACAACACCATCACGATGCCAATGGGCACGTTGAGCAGGAAACCTACTCGCCATGACAGGTAGCTGGCGATCAAACCGCCAATCACCAAGCCAAAGCTGGCGCCCAAACCACCAGTGGCACCGTAGTAGACGATGGCGCGGGTGCGCATGTTATTCCGATAACTGTCCATCAGTAGCGCTAACGTGGTCGGCGCCAAAATTGCGGAGCCGACACCTTGCAGTGCCCGCATTGCGATCAGCATGGCGCCATTCGTTGCCAGTCCAACCAACAGTGAGCCGATACTGAAAATCACTAAACCAATTAAAAAGACCCGCCGGCGCCCAAAGATGTCGCCAGCCCGGCCGCCTAACATCAATAACCCACCAAAGGTTAAAGCGTAAGCATTTGTCACCCACGATAAGGTCTGGGCATTGAGCGTTAAGTCCTGCGCCATCTTCACCGTGCTCGTGAACACGATGGAATTGTCCAGCAGGATCATAAAGTAACTGATCAGAATGATGGGGAGCACCATCCCGAATTTGGATTGTTTTGCCATGAATTAAATTGCCTCCGTTTTGCTTCGTCGAGTAACCTACGAGAACTAAGGTTAGCCCCTTGAAGTAACTTGAAGGCAAGGGTTATTTTGAAAAAAATAAAAAAGTGGTCCAAATTTCTTCGGATGCCACTCTCACTGAATAACAATTGATAGCCTAACCAAATAAATCACTATGCGTCCCAATATTAATTAATGTCACTGTTTGATCAAGAACATTTCGGCTAAAAATAAGTAAGCGATCGCCATTATGACCATCCAAATGCAAATCTAAAACATGAATCTCTACCTTGTTTTTAGCAGTTCTCTTAAGTTGCTTAACTAAATCTCTAGGCGGCGTTAGTTGATGTTCATAGAAGTATTCTGGAATCGGTGTGTTATTTCTAAAACATGTTAACACAAACAACCACGATGATAATTCAGTCCCTTGAACCGCTGAGGGCTGATTAAATATTGGTTGCCATCTAGATGATTTTTTAACTCGTTTATAGCTCTTTTTGAACCCTGAAGTATACTTAATGACAAAGCTTTCAGTCATGAATCTAAATCCTCAAGCAGATCTTCCACATTATTGAACTTTTTCAACGGTTGCTTTCCATTAACATCATCTATCATTTCTTGAATACTGTCATTAGTTGCTTGATTAGTGATTTCAAAAGTTGGTGAAATTTTATGATCAGCTGCCTGTCCAACAACAATTTTAACTAGTTCAGAAATTGTCATATGCTGTTCTGCTAAATATTTTTCGGCCTTTTCTTTAGTTTCAGCTGGAATCCGTACTTGAATTCGATCGGTTGATTGCATGATTGAGCACATCCTTTCTTCTAATACCAATTGTACTCCGCATGGAGTACAATTGGTATTATTTTGACTTACTCAACTAAAAAGCGTGAGACAGAGACCGCTCTTTGCTCCCTATCACACGCTTATTGCTATTTTCTAAATAACGATAATGGAGCTATTCACCATCAACCAACAACAACGACTTAATCGCTTCCCGCTTATCCATCGCTTCATAGGCCGCCTGAACTTGGCCCAGCGTAAACCGCTTGGTAAACACCTTTCCGGGATGGATCTGACCGTTCAAAACGGCGTCCAATAAGACGTTGCGGTCATCCGTCGTCACTGGTGCCACGCCACCACGCAGGCCAATGTTCCGCCAGAACAGCGCATTCGTGTCCATCGTTGATTTCTGAGGCACACCGACCCGACCAACAATCGCACCAGCCCGTGCAACCTTCACTGCCGTATCAACAGACTGTTCGGTCCCAACACATTCCAAAACAGCGTCCGCGCCGTTACCATCGGTCAGCGCCATGACGTGTTCAACGGCGTCATCACCACGTTCGGCAACGATATCGGTTGCGCCAAATTCCGTCGCTAACCGTTGCCGGTCTTCGTGGCGACTCATCGCAATGATCCGAGTGGCGCCTCGTAACTTGGCAGCAATTACGCCACACAACCCAACCGCGCCATCGCCCATCACAACAACGGTATCGCCGGCCTTAACTTCGGCACTGGCCGCTGCATGGTATCCGGTTGCCATCACATCAGACAATGTCAGCAAATCGTTCAACTGCGCATCCGTGTAATCGCTAGGCTTGCCCGGAATCTTCACCAACGCCCAATCAGCATTGACGAATCGCAAATACTCGCCCTGATACCCAACAATCTCACTTGCTGGCTTATTTTGACAATCACCCGCAAAGCCAGCCAAACAAGCGGCACAGTGACCACAACCGTGGGTAAACGGCGCAATCACAAAGTCACCGGGCTTCACGTTGGTCACGCCTTCACCCACTGATTCAACCACCGCAATGGCTTCGTGCCCCACCGGACTGTTGGCCTGCCGCTTTGAAATGCCACGGTACCACCACAAATCAGATCCACAAACGCAGGCCCGAACAATTTTCAAAATCGCATCTTTCGGATCCTGAATCGTTGGCTTTGGCAATTCCTGAACGGCCATTTTTCCTGGTTCAATAAAGACTGCTGTTTTCATCATTAAAAATCTCCAATCGTTTCTATATAATAGTTACTTTCGATTGATGCCCAAACTCTCTCGCGCACCAAACGTGTCATCATGTGCTAATCGCACCACTAAATCAGCAATGCTCTTCCGAGAAACATCGTGACCACCAAACGGTTCGTCCTGTCGCGTAATTTGATAATCGGTATCATTGCCATTGTCAAACCACCCCGGTCGAATCGTGGTGTAGTTTAGTTCAGAGGCCGCAATCACGTCAGCGGCATCACGATAATCCTGTAAAATCGGGTTACGACGCAAGTTGCCACCGGCACCAACGCTGGCAGGAATCTCGTTATAAATACCCATCGAGGTAATAAAGAGTAACCGAGAAACGCCAGCCGACTGCATCGCATCAACTAAGCGCGTCGCCATATTAGCCAATTGCCCACTCAATGCCGCAAAAACCACATCTTGGCCAACCAGCGCCCGCTGCAACGCATCCGCATCCAGCACGCTACCAGCAACCGCCGTTTCGCGAGCCGCATCCAATTGGCCGAGTCGCCCAACATTACGGGCCATCAACGTTAATTGATCATCCGTGTGAGCTAAGAAATACTGCCGCGTCACGCGCCCAACCGAACCCGTGGCGCCAATAATTAAAATATTGGTCATCGTCATCCTCACTTTCGTTCCTGAAGTAACTTTCAATATCCTTACTTTAGACCCTTCAAGTAACTTCAAGGCAAGAGATATTTTGAAGTTTTTTCTATTCAATAAGAAAAAACGAGAAGTACTTCAGTTTTTTTACTGTTACTTGTGTTCAGCGTAAGCATGTTAAGTTTGTGAAGTGATTCTGGTTTTATATGGTGGGAGGATGCCGCGGGAGGCTCCGGTGCTATGCGGAGCTGGAACTCAGCTTCCAGGCTTCGCCGGGTCGACACTGCTGAGCTCCGCGCACCTCCGCCTCCCGCTACATGGTGCGCTGTTGGCAACCAGAATCACTAACTGTCACATTCTGGACTGACGAAACTGTGTGATGGCAAGGTTAGACAATTACTCAACAACTGCAGACGTACTTGTGGTCAATGCTCAGTAACTACAATGAATCAACGATTGCGCGATACTAAAATTTGCCAGTCGTGCGTTACGGCTGCGTGGACTTAATGCGGTTACGTTGACATTCGGACTGCATCGAGGTTTATCCATCACGATTATGAAGCGTTGACTGATGATTGGCCTTGGCGTTGTACTACCGTGGTTGATCGCACAGTTAAGCACTTGAGATGTTCTGCGATAGTGCCGAATTGCGCAATGTGAGATGGAGGTAGCCGGCCAGGTGTATGCTGTGTCGCGATAATTGGTGGTTGTTGGCGACTTTCCAACAACCGCCAATTATCGGGGACGAATTAAAGACTCGCACGGATTTTGGCGAGGCTTGAATTCGAGGGCTGAGACCGCCCTTTGGCTCAGGCCGGCCCCACAGCAGGAACCTGGCCGGCTACCGGAATCGACAGTTTATGCAAATCACCGCACCTCACAAACTGAACAGAAGAATGCTTACGCTGGACGCAAACGACAACAAAGAAAAAGGCCACAATCCTCACCGCCAACTTGGCGATGATAATCGTAGCCTTTTTTCAATACCATTAGACAGCAATTCAACAACCAAACCCGCTTGATTCTGAGAAATCGCGTTAACATCACGAGTTCGTGCACTTCACTAACCTTGCCGTCCGTACAAATTAAGCTTGTTTGCGTTTCTTAACCACCTGCAAGATCACGGCCAAGATGATGATCACACCTTTAACGAACCGTTGCGGCCCTTGCGCCACGTCCAACAGGTTCAACCCGTTGGCGATAACGCCGGTGATCAGCGCCCCGATGATGGTCCCGGAAATGGCACCCTTCCCACCTTGCATGTCGGTGCCGCCAATCGCAACCGCGGCGATGACGTCCAGTTCGATTCCGTCAGCAGCGGTTGGTACAGCAGAGTCCAGCCGCGCCGTTAAGATGATGGCGGCCAACGCACAGCAGACACCCGAGATGATGTAAACAAACGCAATGTGGCGCTTCACGTTGATCCCGGATAACTTGGCGGCCACTTCATTGCCACCGATGGCGTAGATGTGCCGGCCAAACTTGGTGTAGCGCAACACGTACGCCCCCAAGATGAAGATCACCACCATGATGATGGCTGGAATTGGAATCACGCCAATGCTGCCGCCTAACACGTCAAAACTCTGGGGTAACGTATAGACGGGTTGCCCGCCGGAGATAGTATATGCCAACCCCCGGAACATGGTCATGGTCCCCAACGTTGCCACGAAGGGTTGCAGGTTTAACTTGGCGATCAAAAACCCGTTCAAGGCCCCCACCAAGCCACCAACGACGATGCCCGCTAGGATGGCACCAATCACTGGCACACCTGCCTTCATCATCATGGCCATTGCCAGACCATCAAAGGCGATGATCGACCCAACGGACAGGTCAATGCCGGCCGTTAAGATCACGTAAGTCATCCCTACCGCCACGATCCCAACCTGCGCAATTTGCAGCAGCACGTTGAAGATGTTATTGACGGTGGTAAAGTTTGGCGCAAATAACGCCATGGCAACCACTAAGATAATCAGCGCAATCGACACGCCGAAGTTATCGTTGGCGATGAGTTTGGTCAAGAGACCGGGTTGCTTTTGAACCGTATTTTTTCCATTCACATTATCCATTGTCCTCGACCTCACTCGTCGCTAATTTCATGATGCTGGCCTGGGTGGCCGTTTCTCGGTTGAGTTCACCGGAGATTCGGCCCTCTCGCATGACCATGATTCGATCACTCATGCCCAGAACTTCGGGTAATTCTGATGAAATCATCAGGATGCCGACGCCCTTTTCTTTCAATTGATTCATAATCGCGTAAATTTCAGTCTTGGCGCCTACGTCGATTCCCCGCGTGGGTTCGTCCATAATCAGCACTTCGGGTGCGACTTCCAGCCACTTGGCCAAAACCACCTTCTGCTGGTTACCACCACTCAAAGTGGCGACCTTTTGCTGACCACTAACCGCTTTGATCGCCAGTTCATCCATGAACCGCTGACCAACCTGCTTTTCACGCTTGAGACTCAGTGCGCCACTACCGCTTTGGACCGACTTCAACGCTGGCAGGGTGATGTTTTGGCAAATATCCAGAGTCATCACCAACCCCTCATCACGCCGGTTTTCAGTCACGAAGCCCACGTGGTTGCGAATCGCATCCGCCGGCGTCCGAAACTGAACCACGTCACCGTTCAAG
Source organism: Secundilactobacillus muriivasis (assembly GCF_054785195.1). NCBI lineage: Bacteria > Bacillati > Bacillota > Bacilli > Lactobacillales > Lactobacillaceae > Secundilactobacillus > Secundilactobacillus muriivasis. Next base: position 12,150 of record NZ_BAABMI010000012.1, read on the forward strand.
GTCACTGAACCCGCCGTGTAGCGGTCAGCGCCAAAGATGGCCCGGGCCACTTCCGTTCGACCAGCACCCATCAACCCAGCTAAGCCAACGATTTCACCTGCGTGCACCGCTAAGTCCACGTCTTGAAACCGAGTTCCACTGAGATGACGCACCCGCAATCGCTCCGGCCCCGGCGCCACGTCAACGTGTGGAAATTGATCCTTGATCTCCCGCCCGACCATCATCGTGACTAACCGATCATGGGTGGCGTCTTCAATGGCGATTTCACCAATCGTACTGCCGTCTCGCATCGTGGTGACCGTATCGCCCACAAACTTGAACTCTTCCAACCGATGGGAAATGTAAATGATCGAAATGCCGTTGCGTTTCATGTCATTCACGATTTCAAATAAGTGGGTGATCTCTTCGTCCGTTAAAGCCGCCGTTGGTTCGTCCATGATGACGATCCGGGCTTTGGTCGAAAGGGCCTTCGCAATTTCGACCATTTGTTGCTGGGCAACGCCCAATTCAGAGATCCGCTGCTTAGGATTGATGGCAACGTGCAGTCGGTCTAACACCGCCTGCGCTTCACGGTTCATGGCGTCAAAGTCGATCCGGCCGCCACGACCTGTGAGTTCGCGTCCCAGAAAAATGTTTTCAGCAACGCTGAGCTGAGGAACCAAATTGAATTCCTGATAAATCATACTGATGCCGTTTTGTTCGGCGTCAGCTGCGTTCGTGATTGTCACCGGCTTACCGTCGATAAGGATCGTCCCGCTGTCCTTGTGATAGGCTCCGGTTAGAACCTTCATCAACGTGGATTTACCGGCACCATTTTCCCCCAGCAAAATATTGACCTTCCCACGCTGCAGGGTCAACGCGGCATTTTTTAAAATTTGAACGCCCGCGAAACTGATATTGATGTCTTGCATCTCTAAAATGATGTCAGTTTTTTCCACGTTGTCTCACCTTACTTTGTGTATTTGGCCACGTTTGACTTATCCACAACCACCGTTGGAATTTCGTTAATGACGTTAGCCTTCTTTTGACCTTTGATTGCCTTGATGGCATCTTGCACGGCACGCTTACCCATCATCTTAGGGTTAGTGTAAACGGAACCGGTAACGGAACCCTTCTTAATGGCAGCCAAAGTGTTCGGGTTACCATCGATCCCAATGGTGATGGCGTTCTTGATACCCGCTTGCTTAGCAGCTGAAGCGGCACCCAAGGCCATTTCATCACTCAAACCGTAGAAGGTGTTAATATCCTTGTTCCCTTGGTACATGTTAGTGGCCGTATCCAAGGCCTTACCACGATCCCAGTTAGCGGGTTGCTTAGCGACGATCTTGATGTTCTTGTACTGCTTAGCTGCGTCCACGAAGCCGCCTTCCCGGTTTTCGGTAAATACCCCAGGCAAGCCTTCAAGGATCCCAACGTTCAACTTCTTATCGGCATACTTCGTGCCAAGCCATTTAGCAACACTGGCGCCGGCCTTCTTTTGGTCGTAACCAACGTAAGAGTAAACCTTGGCGTCCTTAACTTTACTAATTGAGTTGAAGACCACAACGGGTACTTTGTCACGGTTAGCCTTCTTAACGGCTGCGGCCATCGTCTTGTCATCGGTGGTACAGATGGCGATGGCGTTGGTCCCCTTACTCAATGAATCTTCAACGATCTTCAACAGGCCTTCGTAATCGTCTTCCTTTTGTGGTGCCAAGACGTTCAACTTATACCCTTGGGCCTTGGCTTCTGCCTTGGCACCATCGATCGTTGATTTATAGAACGGACTCACCATGGCAGGCGGCAAGAAGGTGATCGTTTTTTCACTCTTGCTAGACGAGCTACTTGAACTCTTATTCCCACAGGCGGCCAATCCACCGACCATCGCAACTGCTGCTAAGCCAAGCATGGCTTTTTTAAAGAATGATTTTTTCACTACAAGTCCTCCCCAGTACTTAACAACGTGATTAAGCCGTTAAATACGATTACATAATATGAGCTGTGTCCTTACGCAAAGCATTGTATCATCGTGATATTTTAAATTCAACGTCATATTTACGCGTAAATCAGGTGTTATTTTTATGAAAGCTTATTTTCATTCAGGGAAATTGCTGGTTTGTGGTGGGTTAAATAAATTTTATGTTTTCATTACTACGTGATAATAGTTTTGAGTGGTTGAGGCCGTCAATTGGTTTCAATCTGACGTTAGAATGGCGTGGTAAGACCGTGAAATCAACGTTTTATTATTTCCGTTACAACTGTTTGTTGAACTTGTTATACTATAAGTAATCAACTACTCACTTACCGGAGGTCGAACAATCATGACAACTGAACAAGAACGAATGCTGGCTGGTGAAATGTACAACTCCATGGACGCAGATTTAGTAGCGCAACGCGAATCGGCACATCATGACTGCCTAGCCTATAATCAACTCCCTGAAGCAGCGGAAACTGAACGGCAAACGTTGGTAGATCACCTCATGCCCAACCATGGCGAGGGTTGCTACTTGCAAGGCCCCGTCCAATTTGATTACGGGCGCTACATCACTGTGGGCAATAACTTTTACGTCAATTTCAACTTTACTGAGGATTAGGCGTAATGCCCCGGTTTTTAAACCGGGGATGTAAGCCCGTTTGCTTAACGTAATTTTGATACTTAGCTTTAAAATTTTTGCGTTTTTTGATGATTTAGTCCTTATTTTGTACGTCTTAATACAAACGACAAGCCACAGGTCAATTTTATCGCGGTGCACCGACTTTGTTTAAAATGAACATACGTTCTTGATGAAACCTTTCTTTCTTAGTAAAATTAACTTATTAATTAAGAAGGGAGGTGCTTATCATTAAAGGCAAAATGTCCGACGAACGAAAACAAGCTATCAAGGACCGGATGAAGGCGGTTAAGGCAACCTTCACCTACAGTTTTGGGTTCAAAATTCGGGTCTATCCTAGCGCCCAACAAGCCGATATCATGTTGTTTAACTGTCATACAGCCCGCTACATTTATAACGCCAAAGTCTTTCAAGATTGGGGCTCTAAGCGACACGCTAAATGGCTGAAGACTGATTCTCGATTAGACACCAATATGCCAAGTATGGCGATCCGTAATTATCAGGCATCCTGGAACATGTGGCGGAAGGTTAACTCTGCGGGGACACCGAAACCCAAACGTAAAGACCAATATCGATTCAGTTATCAAACGAAGAACAGTTATCCGGCCAAGTCTCGTAAAGCTGGTGAGGATATTTTTAACGGCGCTAAAGTTAAAGTGACCGACCCTCACCACATTCAGATTCCCAAAGTTGGTCGTTTGAAGGCATCGGCCAACAACATCAAACACCTACCACACGAAAAAGGTGTCCGAATTGGCGTAACTACCATTAAACAGGAACCGAATGGCGCTTGGTATGTGTCCTTTCAAATCAAAGCGGATCATCCCTTGAAACAAGCGCTACCGAAAACGGGCTCAGAAATTGGGATTGATTTAAATCTATCTAATTTCTTAACTGATGATCAAGGTCATCAAGTGCCGAATCCTCGCTACTATCGTAAGATGTTAACGAAACTAGCTAAACAGGACCGTAAAGTGGCGCGTCGGAGGCGACGAGCCAAAAAAGAACATCGCCGTTTGTTAGACAGCCGTAATTATCAAAAGGCCCGGCGTCAAAGAGCTAGCCTTCACAGCCATATCGCCCATCAACGCAATGATTTCCTGCATCGAACTTCCACGGTACTGATCCAGAACCACGATTTGATCGTGTCCGAAGAACTACGCGGGAAGAATATGTTGAAGAACCACGCACTAGCGATGAGTATCAGCGACGCCGGTTGGCGTACCTTTATTAGTCAGCTTGAGTATAAAGCTGAATTATATGGCCGAACCTATATCACGGTTAATCCAGCCTACACGACCAAACGCTGTCACTGCTGTCAGGTAATCAATCAGCAAGTCAAACTAGGACAAGAAGAATGGCGTTGTCCGAACTGTCATGTTTTTCATATTCGCGACCACAATGCCGCCATCAACATTAAAAATAAGGGATTAGCGTTGCTTCAAGAAGCTTAAATTCCATGAATAATCCATCGGTGCCGTGGCAACTCCGGATTCCGACTCCAAATGGCTGGGGGGTAAACCCCTGTAAATAGGTAATTAGCGTGTCAGACCAAAGTTGAACGATAACTGCGGCAGTGCTGTATCTAAGCAAGCAGAAACGGTCAGGTAGACTGATTATCGATCAGGAATGCTTCCAAAACAGTTAAACGTGGCGAAAGATTGCTGATCAATAACTACCGCTGTTTCAATCCACCTACTTTAGTGGGTGGTAGTTGAAGGTACTAGATGAAGCACCGATTACGGTTGGCAACAACGTCATGTGCGGACCAAACGTCACCCTAGTCACCGCCCTTCACCCCCTGCGTTATCAGCAACGCAATATGAAGACCAAGGATCGCGATGGTGAAGACTACAGCTACGAACACGCCCTACCCATCACCATTGGCGATAACTGTTGGTTGGCTAGCAACGTCACCGTCATTGGCGGTGTTACGATTGGTAGCGGTTGTGTGATTGGTGCCGGGAGTGTAGTTGTTAAGGATATTCCAGCCAATTCGCTGGCTGTGGGGAATCCTTGTCGGGTGGTTCGGGAAATTACGGAAGCGGACCAACTTGGCGCTGACGGCATGCCTAGATAACTAACTAATACAACCTAAAAAGCAGTGCGCCAATGATGACCATTAGCGCACTGCTTTTAATTTAATTTCAGTTACTTCAAGTCCTGCGGCATCTCAAACCCCTGCGCCTTCAAAATCGCGCCAATCTCATCCCGGTGCTTTTGATCCGCCCCAAGGTGTCGGCGAACCAGACTCGTAAACGTTTCGGGTCGGGCATTGCTGCCCCGACTAGTATAGTAATCGCTAATGGCTTGGTCATAGTCAGCCATTGCATCCGCTTGGAAGGTCGGGTAGCTGTCTTCACCAACCACCAAGGTCCGTGGCAACCGCGGCTTTTGATCAGGCACCGTTTCCGGAACCCCTACCATCAGGCCAAGCAATGGGAAGGTGTATTTGGGCAAATGAAGTAAGTCGATCATTTGTTGCGGATCGTTTAAAATACTTCCCAGCACCACGCCGCCCATTCCGGAACGTTCCGCCGTGGCCAACACGTTTTGGACAGCCAAGGTGGCATCAAACGCTCCCGCTAAGAACGCGTTCCAGTTGGTAAAGGTGTGCACGTTGCTCCCCGGTTCAGTCAAACGAATATCACGCCCGGTATCAACAACGAAAATGAACAGTTCACCGTTGTCCTGCCGCAACGCCAGACTGCCACTGATTTTAGAAATCGCAGCGCGAAGTTCCGGCTTGGTGATGCGAATCAAGGTAAACGATTGTAGAAACTCACTGGTCGACGTTGCACGAGCGGCATCTTCCAGTGCCCGATAATCGATTTTAACCGGCTTAAAGCGCCGAATGGTACGGTGTTGCAATGATGCTGAATCCATGAACTCATCTCCAGAATTGTAATTATCGTTTATGATAGCACAATCTTGAGATAGCACAGTCTTTGAAGATCGCTTAAATTAGCTTAAAGAATGTGAGAAACTCAATTTTTTGGCTCTAAGTTCAGTACAATTAAGGCAACTGTTACCGTCCAATTTAGGGGAGGACTTTCACATGACAACTCATTTTGTTAAACAACTCGCAATCCTTGCATTTGGCACAACCATCGGGCTGGTTGGTCTAACTAACAGTACCGCCCACGCTGATTCACTCAAGACACTTGAACACGCGACCTACGTCAAAACGACGCGCGCCATGTACACCGGTCAGTCCACGTTGGTAAATGGTAAACGCGGCCATAAAATAGTCACACCAAGGGGAACGATTCTCAAGGTTTCTGGTTTCTGGCAAAATTCGACTAGCGGGACGCCCACCTACTCGGCTAGCCTAAGCCGCGGCGATCTCCACTATGCAACTCGCAGCAAAATTTATCCTGTCAATCAAACCATCACCTTCAAGAAAACCAGTGATTTCAAAGCTTACACACTTAAGATGCCCGGGCGCGCTCGGTTACTACAAAGCGGCAACGGTTATACCAATACGGCTACCAGTCACTATAAGCCCATCTTTCACGTGACGCTGGATGGTTACGTGGAATATTACAGCACTGCTCGGTTAAAACACTACGGTATTTACGACGCCAATCAACTGGGCAAAGCCTACTCGTTACCCAACGGCAATCAATCGACCTATACGCCGGATGTGCTCACCTATATCAAACCAACGACCACCGTTAAAGTGGCAACCTTCAAAGTGACTGGTAATACCGCCTACCTCTACTATAAGCGGCCGATTAACGGGCTTACTGAAAAGCAGGTATCTAGTCGCTACTATCGTTTAACGATTCAAAAGACCAACAGTCACCTACTCAACCAAACCTGGCACCCCACTACCGATGACGGTAACCTCGTCAACGCCTGGTGGAATCGCTATACCGTTGGCGGTCATCACTACTTTGACTTAGTGGAAGTTGAAGCTGTGGATTAAATCAAGATTTTTCATCTCACAAAAGCACCGCTAACTCACTCAATTTTGAGCCAGTCGGCGGTGCTTTTAGTTGCCATCGTTTTCGGTTTAACCTATTTTTTCAACTCAATCTAGTCATCATCTCGCTCAGTTGCCAAAACCTTTCCAGACTGCGCATTAACCTTCACGCTGGTCTCTTGCCCTTGGTCCTCAAACTGAACGTCCCAGTAAGTTTGACTCGCTTCCCGGTCCAGTGAGATTTCGGTTGCTGATTGATCCTTGGCCTGACTTTGCGCTTTTTGAACGGCCTCATTGACGCTGATCAGGTTATCCAGATTCAACGCGTCGGCTTTCCGTTCCACGCCGTTGGCTTCATCCGCGTCCAGTGCTTCACTCTTTTTACTTGTGACCGCCGCCGTCTTTGCGTCTAATTTCAACGAATATTCCTTACTATCACCAACGCCCTCAACCTCGTACTGGTAGGCACCCAGCTGTTTTTCTAGGGAGATACCAGTAATATCGCTGTTTGGAAAGGCCTGCTGGTACTTTTTAATCGCCGTGGCCACGGACACCTTCACCTTTGTGACGTCTGCCGTTGCTGTTGACTGACTACTCGTACTTGAACTGCTACTACTTGCGGACTGGCTACTACCAGTCGTTTGACTACTTTGATCATTGGACTTCGACGCATTATTTGCTGAACATCCTGCTAAAGTCAATGAGAGGAGTAACGCTAACATCAGTTTGGCTTTCATCATGAGGACACCCTTTCTAAATGGCGGTCAGTGGCTTCATCACATTAATGATATTGATTACCATTTAGTTTACCGGGTGAAAGACTCAATTTCAATCAATTTTGCCGTCCTCATTAGACTTTTAATGATACCAACCATCATTTACCACTGATAGGTCAGCTACTTGCTGAGCGCAGCCACAAGAATGTCTTCAATCAACCGCAAATCAGCCGCTTCATCAACTGGTTGTTCAGGCAGAATCTTGGTGCGTTGGAGAAAATAGGCAAGCAACTGCCCCCCAAACGTTCGAAAAACAGCCAACGGGGTCAACCCCGCTCGTAGTTCACCGGTTTGTTCCAATGCACCGTAGATTCGCGTCACGAATTGTGGCTCCGTCTCCTTGATAAACTGCATCATCTTGGTTCTCATCTGCGGATTGGTCATCATCTGAGAGAAGAAGATCAGCATGACATCGGTGTTATTTGCCAAAAACTGAAATCGGTCCTGAATCAAAAAGTGAATTGTCTGCCGTAACGTGGTTGTCGTAGGAATCGTGGCCAAAAAGTCTTCCCGGTAGTTTGGTAGTACGTCGCTCACGATTGGCATCAAAATGCTCTCCAACAAGTCCTGCTTGGTTTTAAAATACTTAAAGATCGTCGCCTGGCTCACCCCAGCGTGCTTGGCAATCTCAATCGTGGCCGTGCCATCATACCCATTTCGGGAAAACAGTTCTAACGCGGACTGAATCACCGCACGCTTGCCCTTGGGCATCTCCTGCTCCGTCAGCCAATCCCGGTAACTGGCAAAAATCGCTTGTTCCATCGTTTCACTCCCTCTAGATACGACAAGGTATCAGCCAATTCATCGGGTGATGAACTGCCTGATACTCGTCAGTGTGCCGTTGAACCGAAATGAGTCAACGGTGGTCTTCAGTTAAACTTTCCGGTAACGCCGTAAGCCAAGGACGTTGCCAATCGTCAAAACGACTAGGAAAATTAGCAGTACGCCAATATCTAAGCCCAGTGACGACAGGTTTTCACCCCGCATCATGATGGCTGTGACAGCATCGCCAGAGTATTTGATTGGGATAATGTACGAAATGGTTTGAATCCAGTGCGCCATCGAGTCCATCGGGATAATCCCTGAGAAGAAGACTTGCGGAATGACCACCACTGGAATGAACTGCATCATCTGGAACTCGGACCGGGCAAACGTTGATAACAAGATCCCAAACGCCAGCGCAACCAGTGCCAAAATCAGGTTGATCACCACAATGTTGAGCACGTTACCAACCACATCGACGCCCAGCAACCAAATCGTCGCAAACACGATGACTAACGTTTGAAATACCGCCAGAATGCCGTAACTCAACATGTAGCCCAGCACGATCTCAGACCGCTTCACCGGCGTTGCCAGCAACCGCGACAAGGTCCCGCTGGTCCGTTCCTTCAACAGTGCCATCCCGGAAATCAGGAAGACGAAGAAGAACACGAAGAAGCCCATCAGAATCGGTAGCATTTTATCAAAGAAACCGGTATCTGCATCACCGTAGACGTAGTGGCTGGTGATCTTCGGCGTTGCGCTCTTAGCTTGACTGCTTTGAACTTTCGCTTGCTTCGCTTGAAGTTGTTGCTGCATCGCGGTTGGCAAAGCCTTTTGGATCGTCGCAATTGTCTTTTGTGCGACGCCTAACTGAGTCTTCATCTTACCCACGTTAGTTGCCGTCATGGCACTGGAGAAAGCCATCTTCACAGCAGACGTCTTACTAGAATCAGTGTTGGCGTACGTCATCGTGAAGTGGTTGTCCTTTTTCTCGCGGATAATGGCGTCCACTTTTTGATCCTTCAACGCCTTTCGCGCTGATTTTTGCGTGTCGTATTTGTGCACCTGAACGTGCTTCACACTATCCAGATTGGTGTTCAAACTGGACGTCACCCCGACCGTGGCCACCTTCACGCTAGTCGTTGAATTCGCGTTAAAGATCACACTCATCAGCCACAACACCAAAATTGGCGCCAAAAACATCATCGCTAGGGTTCGTTTGTCGCGCAAGAGTTCCTTTAGCACTCGGTTCATAATCGCAATTGCTCTCATTCGAATTCACCTTCCGCCTTTAAGAATACGTCTTCAATCGAATCAGCCTTGTACTGGGTCTTCAAAACCACCGGTTCATCAAAGGCAATCACTTCGCCACCCAGTAACAACGCCACTTTATCAACCAATTCGGCTTCATCCATCACGTGGGTCGTGATCAAAATACTGCGGCCCTCATCCCGAATGGCGTTCAACTCTTTCCAAATCTGCCGCCGTAATGCGGGGTCGATTCCCACTGTAGGTTCATCTAAGATAAGTAATTCAGGATTACCTAACAACGCAATCGCAAGTGACAACCGGCGCATCATCCCACCGGAGTAGCCACTGACCCGCTTATCAAGGTCAGCCGTTAAGTCAACGACTTGCGCAACGTGGTCGATAGCGGCCTTGATCTCACCCTTGGCGATGCCCTTCATTTGGGCGTAAAACTTGAGGTTTTCTCGTGCTGATAAGGAATCGTACAACGCATCCGTTTGGGCCATATACCCGATCCGGGCAAGTAGCTGCCGGTTGGGCATCGTTTCACCAAAAATCTCCGCCGTTCCACCATCGGTGACTTCCATCCCCAATGCGGTTTTGATCACCGTCGACTTGCCGGCCCCGGATGGTCCGATCAACCCAACGATCTCCCCTGGCATCACAGTGAGATTAATGTCCTTTAACACTGTTTGTTTGCCAAAGCGTTTGACTAAATGTTGTAAATTAATAATGGCTGCTGTCATCTTGCATCGCCCCTAACTTGGTTTCGTTTAATAGATTAGTGATTGATTACTCACCAGTGAGTATAGACTCACTTTTGGGTGGCGTCAAGTGGGGTGGGTTAAGTTTTTGATTTTTGCTTAGGCCTTGATACGTCTAATGCTAGTGTCGGTAAGTGTTTACTCACTTTTTAAATTATTTTAGATGACCGCTGAACCATAAAAAAACGGCTACCTTGTTTGGCAACCGTTCTTACTATTCAATTCAACTGCTTATTTCAACTTTACTCGACCACTTACTCAACGCACTTCAACACAAACTGGTTTAAAATCATCGCCAATTCCTCGGGCGTTTCCCGCTGACCACCTTGCAGCCATTCCCGGATAATACCATAAACGCCACTACTCAAAAAGATAATTAAATACTGCTCTTCAGCAGGCGACTGCGGCTGTCGTGACGCAAACGGTAGCACATTTTGTTGAATATTTTGCCGAACCACTCGTTGCATCTGTTGCTGAATCTCGCCAACCCCGTTTTCCGATAACAGTAACATGATCAGCTGACCCTCATTGGCCATTAACGTGATCAAGGTTAAAAAAAGTTGGTAGTGATCACGTTGCAGGTTTTGTTTGAAAATCGGGGCCATTTTCACCATCAACTCTCGCTGATACTGTTGAACAAGGTCGTACTTATCCTCATAGTGCAGATAAAAGCCACTCCGACTCACCCCAGCCGTTTCACAAATATCGCGGACACTAATTTTAGAGAAGTCCTTGTGCTGCAATAACGTGATCATGGCCGTCAAAATTTGTTGTTTAATTCTTAAAAAACGAGTGTCCTCAACCTTTTCCATCCTAACCCCTCCCTAGTCCGTCAGTTGTCGCTTGTCATTCTAACCGGTTTTACAGCGTAACTCAATCCCCTTGTCAAACCACCACCATGGCTTAAAAACCAATTTTCAAGAACTGTCCATTAGCGATATTTTAAGATTGCAACTCACAATCCCTGTCGCTAGTATGAGTGTGTACTCACTTACTAAATGATTAAAAAAGGAGCGTTTACTATGCCTAGTCAAACTAACCCAACTGAAATTCCCGTTATTTTTTCAATCGATGACCACTTTGTCCCTTACCTTTCCGTTTGTTTAACGTCGCTGATTGCCCAGACGTCACCTGAAACGCATTATCACGTTTTCGTCTTGAATCAGTCGCTTACCACGGCTAATCAAGCAGCGCTTCGTAAATTAACCACCGAAAACGTCACAATCGACCTCATGACAATTGATGACGACTTAATCGCTGACTTAAGCGGCGTTGACGGCACGCTGCGCGGTGATCAGTTCACCCTCACCATTTTCTTCCGGTTGTTCATCGCCGACTTGTTCCCACAATACGACAAGGTGATTTACCTCGATGCGGATACGATTCTTCGCACGGATATTGCGTCGCTTTACCAAGTCGAACTCGGCAACAGCCTCATTGCGGGCGCCATCGACACCTTTGCCCAAGAAGCCCCATCGACAATTGCCTACGTCAACCACATGCTTGGCATTCCTCAAAATCACTACATCAACTCTGGTGTGCTGTTAATGAACCTCAAGCAATTACGCACTGAGCACTTCAGTACCCACTTCTTAAACCTGATGAATACCTACCACTTCGATGTGCTGGCACCTGATCAAGACTACTTGAACGCGATGTGTCACGACCGTATTTTACTATTGGACCGGGCTTGGAACGCCATGCCATCGATCTTATTTACCCCAGTCGATGACCCGAAAATCGTACACTATGCCGTCTTCAACAAACCTTGGCACTACAACGATGTGCAGTACCAAGACTACTTCTGGGCAACGGCCGCCCAAACACCGTACCTCGCTGAGCTCCAGCAAACTCGCGTGGCCTACACCCCTGAACAACTCCAACACGACCAACTGGCCTGCGCTGGGTTACGCCAACGGGCTCAGCAACTTGCCAAGCAACCCGTTACCTTTGCATCAGCTTGGGAGGCAATTCAATGATTATCGGTGGGCGGAAACAGCCCGTCATTCAAAACATCCAGCGCGCCGCTGCTAACGGGACCTTTAACGTAAAGGTCGAGGTCAATGACCCCCAACTGGATGCGGCCCAACAAAAGGCGTTAATGACCGATTACCTTCAGGTGCAACAATCACGCTGGAGCGGGTTTCATAACGGTATCGCGCGAACGATTGCGAACGGCATGACTTGGTTGTTGAATCGTGATACCCAAGTCGTTGGCCTCAAGAATCTGATCCGTATCAACGGCGGTGCCATCGTCACTTGTAACCACTTCAATCCGCTGGACAACACCGCTGTTCGTTACGCAATTCATCAAGCGGGACGCCACCGGTTATTTGCGGTCATTGAAGACACTAACCTTGCCATGCCAGGCTTAGTCGGCTACCTCATGCGCCACTACGACACGATTCCGATTTTTAACAGTCCTAACTACACCTGAATTATTCACCAGAAACTCCAAAATCCCCATCAAACACATGATTCAAGTGCTTGATGGGGATTTTACGTTTTCACCTTTTAAGTGCAGAAAAAGAGCCTCAGCTCTGGTATAGTTAACTCGACCAAAAGACACTATAAAGAGAAGAGGACTCTATAATGAAAACTGTACAGGAAATGGCATTTAGTTTCAATAAAAACATTCTAGCATCGCATACCGGCGGTCAATTATCTTCTGATGGTGGCCTAACCTTGTGTGTTGAACTGATGGCAAAGTTTCAGTTCACGAACTTAGCTGACAATCTATTGAAGTTCAACGACCATCGACAATACTGCCGACATAGTAATTCAAGTATCTTGATGCAGTTGGTTCTGCAGATCATTGCCGGTTATAATACAGATTCTGCTGCAACCTCATTGGTTGCAGAACCATTGTTTAAACTTTTATTGGACAAACCAGCCTTAGCTTCACAAGCGACGATATCCCGTTTCTGGCAACGTATCGATTCCGCAGGTGTGGACGCCTTCCAGACTTTAAATCAAGCTCTTATTGATCAAGCTCGACTGCTAACTAATCAGACGACCACCATTATTGATATTGATTCAACCCATTCTGACACTTATGGCAATCAAGAAGCTACTGACTATAACGCCCATTATGGCTCGGAGGGGTATCATCCATTACTAGCTATCGATAATGATGGTAATCTCCTGAAAGCCATCCTACGGCCTGGTAATGCCTATACCAGTACAGATATAAAAGCCTTTTTAGAACCGTTATTAAAACATTATCAAGACCAATTGCCAGAAACTGATATTCTGGTTCG
>NZ_BAABMI010000013.1:0-85311 GCF_054785195.1 Secundilactobacillus muriivasis
GGATCGCCCCCTGCAAGGGTAGGACGTTGCCACGCAAACCAAGTCGTTGATCGTTAAGATCAACGGCTTTTTTGATGCCGTTAAACAGTGTTGAGACAGTTAAACGACCTAGGCTTTGAATGACTTCTCATAATTAAGACATTACCACTATCAGTGTAGCTAATTTGCTAAAAAGCATCGTATACTAGTAAACTTTTGCCGAAATAGGGCACTGCTTTCCTAAGAATATGCTAAAATGATAAAGATGGTTTTAATAATGATGTAGATTGAGAGGCTTTATAATGAAACGTTATCGACCGTATCGGCTGACGCTAGGTTGGCAGATTTTAATTGGTCTGGCATTGGGGATCGTGCTAGGGGTGGTCTTCTACCAGAACAAGACAGCAATTACGGCTATGCAAAATATTGGGACGATGTTTATTAGTCTGATTCAAATGATCGTGTTACCAATCGTGGTGTCGTGTTTAACGGTTGGGATTGCGAACATGGGGGATATTAAGAAGCTTGGTCGAATTGGTGGTAAAACCCTAATTTACTTCGAATTGATGACAACCGTTGCAATTATTCTAGGGTTGATCGTTGCCAATGTTTTCCGACCTGGGGATTTCATTAATATCCATTCACTACATTCCCAAGATATTAGTCAGTACGTGCAAACGGCTAACCAAGCCAAGCACAATAGTGGTATCTGGGCAACGTTGATGGGCATTATTCCAACCAACATCTTTAGTGCCCTGAGTACTGGTGACATGATGCCAGTTATCTTCTTCAGCGTCTTCTTTGGCTTAGGGACGGCCGCTATTGGTAAGCAGGGTAAGATCATTATTGATTTCTTGCAGGCCGTTTCAGAAGTTATGTTTAAGGTGACGAACTGGGTCATGCATACCGCACCAATTGGGGTTTGTGCCCTGATTGGGGTCACCATTGCCCAAATGGGACTTTCGGCGTTACTGCCACTAGGGTATTTTATCCTGTTGGTTTATGCGACGATGGTGGTGTTTGTCTTAGTTGTGATGGGGCTGGTTGCTAAGCTGTTTAAGCTCAATATCTTTACGCTGCTTAAAGTGATTAAGGATGAAGCTGTGTTGGCTTTCTCAACGGCCAGTTCAGAAGCTGCCTTACCTCGGATCATTGATAAGATGGATAAATTCGGGGTGAGTCAAGGGATCGTTTCCTTTGTTATCCCAACCGGGTACACGTTTAACTTGGACGGGTCAGCCATTTATCAATCACTGGCTGCGTTGTTCCTTGCTCAGGCTTATCACATTCACTTGAGCATTGGTCAACAGATCACGCTGGTTGTTGTTTTGATGATTACCTCTAAAGGGATGGCCGGGGTGCCTGGCGCCTCCTTCGTGGTGTTACTGGCTACGATTTCAACCATTGGGGTGCCAATGGCTGGGTTGACCTTTATTGCCGGCATTGACCGGTTAGTGGATATGGCTCGGACGGCGGTTAACGTTGTCGGGAACTCACTGGCCTCAGTGATTATCGGTAAATCCGAAAAGGAATTCGATGAAGAAAAAGCGATGGCCTTTGCGGCGACGTTTGATCGAAAAAAAGCGTAATTTAAAAGCGTTACGGCATGTGCCGTAACGCTTTTTTGGTGCCATCGTCATCGGGTCGGTAGTCAAGTGCGGTTGATTCCCATCAAGCGATGCTTGCTTTGTGACCGTTACAGATGTTGAGGGCGTTATAGTAAAATTGATCTGGACAACGTTTGAGACTGAAGTGCCTGACGTAGTGATACTGAAGTTAGGCAGTGCTTAATTTCCCCGTGAAGTTCCCCCCGCGGTGAAGCACTTTGGCTGGCACGTCACTGCCAAATAGCCAATCTGGTACCGAAACTAAACCTGCTAACTGACTTTCCCAATACATTCGGCTGGGGACGGTGACGACTACTAACGAGGTCGTTCAGGAACTCTGCTTATCAAACGGATCGCAACACCCGTCACAGAGAAGAAACAGTAGGTCGTCTGTCACCATTCAGCTCAAATCGTCGGAATTGGGGCCGGGAAAGTCAACAGTTAGCAGGTTGCTAGAATGGTGACCTCTGGTGTGAGGCACCGACTGCTCGCTTTCCCTGGCGCGCGTGATAGGACGACGATCCGGGATCATAATTTTCAGTTGTCATATGCCTCACCTCCAGTTTTAGTTGCCGTGCGTTAGGCGCGAAAAACGCTCAGCCAACAACTGGCTGAGCGTCCTTAAGGTCGTCTCAAATAACCCACTAGGGGTTGTTACAGCCAATCGTTGAGCTTTAGCACTATACGGCGTAGTTATCAGATAACAGCTACATTAGACCGAGCCTTTTTTTAACTCGGACAGCTGACTCATTGGCGTTTTTCGACGTTTCTGAGCAGTAGCGTTTTCCGTATAGGAGCCTCACCTAACGGCTTATTCTATTTCTAATTATTAGTATACGCAGAAATTCAGTCGCTGGCAAGTGATATGCAACACTGAATGATGACGCACAGCGTAAATTTACCATTCACTTGAAAAAGCACTATAATGAAAGAGACGGTTGTTATAACAGCTAAAATTGAACAGGGAGTGGTAAACGTGTTACAGCCAGGTGTCGTTTTATTTGATCAGTTAAGTGAATCGGCCAAACAACGTGCAGTGGATGATTTTTGCCAGTTTTATTTGAAAGAATACCGACATGGTAGCTTGGAAATTCTAACGGAATTTCCAATTCAATATGAAATTGAACAGATCAACCATGATATTCAACAAAACCGGAGTTTTCATCCCGCACGGTTACAAGCCTTTCTAGTCGAGAACGATAGTCAGTTATTTGGCAACATCTTGAATGCGATTAATGAGTCGTTCTTGGAGAACGGAGCAATGGCTAACCACCACGATTACGAAGACTGGTATCAAGAACAGTACGACGCCATTAAACCAGGCCTTTAATTACCCTGGATCTGACCGAAATAACCAACCAAAACGGGAAAGCTGTCGGCTATGGAATGAACTTGCGCGACGTTTTTCATACAAAAAAACGACCACGTTGGTGGCCGCTTTTTTATTGGGGTTGAAAAGTAGATTAGATCCAATTGTAGGGGAAATTGGATTAGAGTCGGTTTTGCCTAGTAAGCCGATACTCTATATGATTAAAGGATGTAGTAGTTTGTTACTACGGTTATAAGAATAGCCGTGGTACCTTAAACGAAGCTTAAGTTTAGAAATGCAGCCAAAATTTTTGATTTTATAAGCCGATTGAATTGCTTCTATAATAGTAGTCGGTTATTATTACAGGTATTGCGATGCTTGGTTTGAGTGAACCGGGCACGTTAAAACGGACGAGCTGGAGTTGACGATCAACGTTGATTCCGCTTGAGGAGGCAAAAACATGAAAGTATTTGTAATCGGGGCTAATGGGAACGTCGGCCGATTAATTGCAACTAAGTTAGCTGATCGGGGCGATGAAGTCGTTGCTGGGATTCGCAAGCCGGAACAAGCGGCCTTTTTTGAAGATCGTGATATTAAGACGGCTCACTTTGATTTACTTGGGCGACCAGAAGAAATGGGGGTTACCCTCGATGAGTTTGATGCCGTAGTCTTCACTGCTGGTTCTGGTGGTAAGACCGGTGATGATATGACGTTGCTGATCGACCTTGATGGGGCCGTTAAGAGTATGCAGGCAGCTGAAATTGCCGGTATCAAACGGTACGTCCTCGTTAGCGCGCTGTTTGCTGAAGATCGGAACCGTTGGAGCGACAGCATTCGGCCATACTACGCCGCTAAATTCTACGCGGATGAATGGTTACGCTACCGGACCAACCTGGACTATACGATCATTGAACCGGGCGCGTTGACGTTTGAAGATGGCACCGGTAAGATTGATACAACTGGCGTTGAAGGCGGCTCAGTGGCCCGCGATGACGTTGCTAGCACGGTTGTGGCGTCGTTGAACGAACCCGCAACCATTAAAAAGACGGTGCCGCTCATTACCGGTGATACACCGATTGAAACAGCGTTAAAAAACGCTTAAGCTCGGCGATTTAACCTAGCGTTAAGGTGCGAATCGTATTATAGTAGCAACTAGTCGATACAGGTTTGAAGGCTCAATGAGAATGAGCCTTTTTTAAATTCAAAGGAGGGGCGATGCCATGGCACAGTGGTTACCGTATTTAGCATATGTTTTAGCCGTTTTGATTGGGATGGGTGTACTGACCAGTCGACGGCGCGGGGCCGGTGAGCTGGTGACCATCGTCACGTTGGGAATCTACCTGACCGTTGTGGGCTACCTGACGTTAACACCAACCTCATTCGCCTATGGGATCATTCCAACAATGGAGCCGGTTTGGGTCGGGGTAGTGCCAACGAACCCGATTCCGTTCCGGGGCATCGAACTCGATTTCTACATGAACATCGTGATGATGGTGCCAATGGGTGTTTATCTGGCGCTCTTTAAAAAATGGTCGGGTTGGCGCATCCTGCTGATCGGTGTTTTGATGGGGACCGCCATCGAAAGCACCCAGTTCGTTCTCGACACCGTGTTGCACATGTCACGCTGGGTCGATATCAACGATGTGATGACCAATGCCGCTGGCGTTGTAGTCGGCTACTACGCCGTCGCACTACTTAAACGGACGCCGTTCCGACGGGTGGTTCAGTTCTTTATGGTGAAGCGGCCAGCCGTTCAAACCATTAAGCACGCTTAAGCATAACAAATGGAAAAGCACCTTCGAGAGGGCCTAAAATTGGCCGGTCGAAGGTGCTTTTTAGTTAGTCTTTGAACTGCACCGCAATGTCATCAAGGGTGTTCATATTCGCTAAAACGGACTGCAGCGAATCGATGAGACCGAGCAGGAGTACGGCGCCACTGCCTTCGCCAACCGCCATTTGTAAATCGAGAAGTGGCGTTAAGCCAAGCCAGTCGAGGGCAAGCTTTGAACCCGTTTCACGGGAGAAGTGCGAGGCGATTAAATGCTGCGTTGTTCCTGGCACTAATTTTTCGGCCAGAACGGCCCCAGCGTAAGACAAAAAGCCATCTAAAATCAACGGTACGCCGTGTTCAGCGGCACAGAGCATTGCACCGGCCTTGGCCCCAATCTCAAACCCACCAACTTTACTAAGAACGTCAATTGGATCAGTCGGATCAGGTTGCCAGTTAATAATGGCATCTTCCACCACCCGGGTTTTGTGAATCAACCGTTGATCAGAAATCACGGAACCCCGACCCACGACGGTTGCGGCTGGAATTTGAAGGAGGACGCTGATCATGGCTGCGGCGGGCGTTGTGTTGCCGATACCGAGTTCACCAACCAGCAACAGCTGATTGCCCTCACGGATGCTGTCGAGCGCAACATCGTAACCCGCTTGGAGGGCTTGAAGCGCCTCGTCGCGGGTCATGGCGGGTGACGTGACCATGTTTTGAGTGCCCCAGTTGACCTTTTTATCGATGACGCCAGTGCCGCTTAAGTCATGATCTACGCCGACATCAACGACTTTAACCTGACAGCGATTCGCCTTGGCCAAGCTTGCAACGGTCGTATGACCCGCCAACGTATTGAGCGATTGTACCCAGGTCACTTTTCGAGGCGTTGAGGAGACACCAGCTTTTTCAACCCCGTGATCGCCGGCAAATACCAGACAGCACCGCTTAGCCGTTTGCAGGTCAGCGGTGCCTTCGATACCGGCTAATTTAATTGCCAGCGTTTCTAATTGCCCTAAACCGCCAACTGGTTTAGCTAGCTGGTCAAGTTTAGTTTTCATCTGAGCTTGTGCTTGCGTGTCGATTGGAGCACCTTGTGGTCGTGGATTGAACATGGTGACGCCTCCTAGATGGTAGTGATGTTGGCGTTAATTTAACATCAGGCGCGTTGCGATTCAAGGGGCAGGCTGGTGGTTCGACAAGATGGCGGGGTTGGTTTGTAAGATGGTTGTGCAGAATTGGTTTTATCTTTTGAATTTATACTTTTTGTGCTGGTTTACGTTTGTGTCCAGCGACAGTGTGTGGAGCGAGACGGGTTGAGAGCAGTGTGTAAGGTGAGTCCGGTGAAGGCGCCCGGGCCTGGCGGGTTTACCGGACTCGCCTTACATGCAGCTCTCAGTCTCGCGCAGCACCATTCGGCGTGGTGGCCAGAAAGCGCGTGGTTGACAAGTTCTTATAACTTCAGGAACCTTGAAAATAACAATTTAAGTGGCGCCGAATTTTGTTGACTGAGAGCGCTGGTTTTCATACGGCTTTGGCGAGCGAAGCGATGACAAACAGCCAACACCCAAATCGCACCCAACACTTACGCTGGACGCAAGCGTAAATAAAAAAGACACCCCAACAAATGAGATGTCTTCAATCAAATCAAGTTTATTGTTCTTCATACCATGGGTAGTGATACATCCCGTCGCGGTCAGTCCGTTCGTAGGTGTGAGCACCGAAGTAATCCCGTTGTGCTTGCAGCAAGTTAGCTGGCAAGACTTCGGAACGGTATGAGTCGTAGTAGGTGATGGCAGCACTGAAACCAGGAACTGGGACACCCATCTTAACGGCCAAGGCAACAACGTCACGAGTAGCTTCTTGGTATTTGGCAGTAATGTCCTTGAAGTAGTCGTCAAACAACAAGTTCGTCAAATCTGGGTTCTTGTCGTAGGCGTCCGTGATGTTTTGTAAGAAACGAGCCCGGATGATGCAACCTGCACGCCAGATTTGGGCAAGTTCACCATATTGTAAGTTCCAGTTGTTAGCGTCGGAAGCGAACCGAAGTTGTTCAAATCCTTGGGCGTAACTCATGATCTTACTGAAGAAGAGGGCTTGGCGAATCTTTTCAACCATTTCCTTTTGGTCGCCGATTTCTTCTTGAGCCTTAGGCGCAGCCAAGACTTTAGAAGCAGCAACCCGTTCGTCCTTCATCATTGAGATGTAACGGGCGTAAACGGCTTCAGTGATCACTGATTGTGGGACTTGGACGGCTAAAGCGTCTTCGGAACTCCACTTACCAGTCCCTTTGTTGTTCCCACGGTCTAAGATCATGTCAACGATTGGCTTGGTCTTGTCGTCGCCTAAATCATCCTTACGTGACAGGATGTCAGCGGTGATTTCGATCAAGTAGCTATCAAGTTCACCCTTGTTCCATTCAGTGAAGATGTCAGCCATGTCATCAACGGAGATGTTTAACACGTTGCGCATGATGTTGTAACTTTCATCAATTAATTCTTCATCACCGTATTCGATACCGTTGTGGACCATCTTAACGTAGTGGCCAGCACCGTTAGGGCCGATGTAGGTCACACAAGGCTTGCCATCTTGAGGGGCCTTAGCTGAGATTTGTTCCAAGATTGGGGCAACTAAATCGTAGGCTTCTTTTTGGCCACCTGGCATCAAAGAAGGACCTTGGAGGGCACCCAATTCACCACCAGAAACGCCCATGCCGATAAAGTTGATGCCAGAAGCATCCAACTTAGCGTTACGAGCCATGGTGTCGTGGAAGTTTGTGTTCCCACCGTCAATCAAGACGTCACCCTTATCAAGGAGTGGCAATAATTCGTCAATAACGGCGTCAGTTGGCTTACCAGCTTTGACCATCAAGAGGATCCGACGAGGTTTTTCCAAAGAGTTTACGAATTCTTCAATTGTGTGACTTGGAACCAGCTTCTTTTCGCTGTGATCCTTCATCACTTGATCAGTCTTTGAAGCAGAACGGTTATAAATTCCGACAGTGAAGCCGCGGCTTTCAATGTTCAGGGCTAAGTTCTTGCCCATGACAGCCATTCCGACAACACCGATGTTTGCTTTTTTATCAGCCATTACAAACCTTCCTTTAATGAGAAATTAATTCGAATACGGTTATAGTTTAACAGTTCACAATGTATTTGTGAAGCGAAACCACTTCTTCAGACTTGAAATTTAGTTCTAAAAACAGCCAGTATCACTGTTATGTCAAAGTTTTCAGAATTGAGATTTTTTTGAAAATTAACTGAATCTGAGGTCTAAATTGGACCTTGTGAAGGTTGGAAAGTTGATTCACAAAGTCGAATTGGCTGATAAGCGTTTTGTGGTGTAGAACGTAAAATGAGGCTGATAAAAAAGCTTATATTAATAAGTATCATTCAAAGCTGATTAAAAATTTTATTTAATTCGAGACTGTTATCTAATCTAAATGTTAACAGACTTCCAAATTTCGCGGGTTCGTATGCCAAAATTCAAGTCTCAGAATATAGGTAATAACCCGCAGATTTCAAGAATCGGAATCTACGGGTTATTACCTATATTTTAGGAACTAAACAAGGTTTATCATGCTTAGTTTACCTACTTTTTATCTAGAGTAATTTCAAATTCAGGATACCTATTAAACTTTAGTGGATAGAAATAATAAACGGACAATACTGTTACTTGGTTATGATTCTAAACAGCCATTAGTTTAACGCATCTGAGACCAATTTGTAACATTATCTTCCCAAACATAAGCTGAGTCCATAACAATATCACGTGCAGTTTTTGCTTGATGACCTGTTAGGAGTGCCACATCATCAGACTTAATATCAAGCAATCCGTCTCTGATAGATGCATCGTTTGAAACGATATCATTGCCAGAGAATGGTACTGGTGATTTAGAAAAATCGCCAGTAATAGCACGTGGTATGTGGAGTTTCTCTAAATATTGGTAATATTCTTCGTCAGGGACTGGGTCATAAACTAGGTGCATACCAGAGACTTCGTTGACAAGGTCACATAGTTCGCGAACAGAAATTGATTCTGATCCAAAAACGTTAAACGAGGTTTTATTACCGCCTTTTCCGAGTAAGACGGCCGTTGCTGCAGCGGCGGCATCATCTTTCGCAACAAGTGTTGCGCGGCCTTCCATTGCAGTGCTTGCCCACACATCATTACTCATTCTAGCTAACATAGGGTACATGGTCAGATAATTTTCCAAATATAAACTGTTTCGAACGGCCGTATATGGGTGTCCGGTAGATTTTAAATAATTTTCAGTTGCCGTGTGATCTGGCGTGACTTCCAAATGCGCATATGCGGGATCAGTTGCACCAACAAATGAACTATACGTAATGTGTGAAATTCCTTGTTCAATCGCGACATCAATCGCATTTTTATGTTGCTGGACACGTTTACCAACTTCTAGCCCAGAGACGATATAGACTCTATCGCCACCTTTAAATGCTTTTCTAAGTGAATCAACGTCATCATAATTTGCTTCGAAGACGCTAACACCTTCCTTCTCCCAACGTTGTAACTTTTCTGATGAAACGAATTTTTTATTCCAAACAGTAAAGGTTAACTTGTTACCACCAACCGCTTTAATCATATTTTCTGCAATACGGCCAGCCAGTTTACCATCGGCTCCACAAACGATATATCTCATTGGATCCACCTCTTTTATTTATTTAACAAGCTCATGTTATCACAGCCTAATGTTAGTAATAATTCTGGTTTTTAATGTATAATTAGAAACGCTTATTAAAGTGAATATTGAAATAGGGTGTTACTAGTGGAAAAATTTAACTATACAAAGAGAGTAGTTAACGCGTGTTATTTGTTCCGTTACTGAAAGTTAGGTTTGAAAAGGATGACTGTATTGTGAAAATGGAGTATCTAAAAGTGTTTATTGATTTAGCTGAAACGCTAAATTTTACACAAACAGCTAAAAACGTGAATTTGACGCAATCAGCAATTTCGCAAATTGTTAGGTCGCTTGAAGGTGAATTAGATGTGATCTTATTCAACAGAACTAATCGTAGAGTTGTTTTAACCGATAGCGGCATAATCTTTTACAATGATATTCAATCTGTCATTAGAAAGTATGATTTAGCGGTTGAACGTACTCAAAAAGCGAACGATCAGTCACAAAATGCATTGACAATTGGGTACACTGGTACCGACTTTGAATTGCGATATATTTCTGAGATGATAAAACGGTTTAATTTAAATCACATTAAGCCACGATTTAATTTACTAAGCTCAAACCACAACGTATTAAAAGAGAAACTCCAATCATTTGATTGCGATTTGATTTTTCAAACTGAAGATAGTATCGAAAAGTTACCCGATATTGCGTTTACACCGTTGATTTTTGGTCATTTTATTTGTGCACTACCGAATAATCATTATCTAGCTAGAAGAAAAGTTGTTACCATGCAAAACATGAAGAACGAAACTATTATTTTTTTAGATAATCAGTTTTGTCCGCCAAAGCAGGCGACATTGCAAAAGGAAATTAAACGCCTTTGTCCTGATGCAAAGTATTTGATAGCTGATTCTTTGCTAATTTGCCACACGATGCTTAAAAGTGGATTGGGAATTTCCGTGTTACCAGATATGATAATTAGTGCTGATAATGAAATTACTGTAAAGCCGTTTATGAACGATACAACGCTTTGCTATGGTTTAGCGTATTTAAAATCATCACAAAAAAAACTGATAAACCCTTTTTTAAAAACTGCCCAACATATTAGCGATTTGTATCAAGCTTAGGCTTATTTTTTGGCGAGTCGAAGTAAAAAAAACTAATGGACAAGCCGATTATTAATTTTCTAAATTAAAGTGTTGAAACTCAGATTTCGGCCATATAAGTTTATTTGGATAGTTAAATCTAAAGTACTCGGAACGAAAAAATAGCACCGTAACTCCCAGTTGGAAGTTGCGGTGCTATTATCAGTTTAATTCGTTAAATTAATGGTTTAAACGGTAAACCCATTGACGGTGGTCACGGGTGATCAATTCGTCAGCAGCTGCTGGACCCATTGAACCTGGGGTGTAGTTAGGGAATTGTGGTTGTTGTAAGTCCCAAACCTTGCGAATTTGATCCACGAAGCGCCATGCGTAGGAAACTTCTTGCCAACTTGAGAAGTTGGTACCGTCACCCTTCATTGCATCGTGCAAGAGACGTTCGTATGGTTCTGGCGTTGCTTTAGAATCTTCAGCGTCCACGAAGTAGTCCAAGTCGATTGGGGCAGTTTGGAAACCTTGACCGTTAGTCTTGGCGTTCAAACGAAGGGAGAAGCCGGCGTGTGGTTCGATGTACATTGTCAACACGTTAGCTTCCAATGGGGCGTTGTGGTTTTGTGGGAATGAGAAGAGGTCGATCAATGGCTTCTTGAAGACAACGTCCACACGGGTGAACTTGTCAGCAAGCATCTTCCCAGTCCGGATGTAGAATGGGGTACCTGACCAGCGGTAGTTGTCGAATAACAACTTCCCAGCAACGAAGGTATCGTTAGTTGAGTCGTGAGGGACATTGTCCTCGTCACGGTAAGCACGTTGGTCATCGCCGGCACCATATTGGCCACGAACGAAGTTAGTTGAAGCTTCGGCTACGTTGTAAACACGTAATGACCGTAAAGCCTTCACCTTTTCAGCCCGGATATCAACGTCGGTAAATGAAACGGGTTGTTCCATTGCCAAGAGGCTGACGATTTGCATAATGTGGTTTTGAACCATGTCACGCAAAGCACCGGAGTTATCGTAGTAGGAAGCCCGTTCTTCGACCCCAAGCTTTTCAGATAGGGTAACTTGGATGTTATCGATGTAACGGTTGTTCCAGAGTGATTCAACCAACGTGTTGCCGAAACGAACGGCTTCAATGTTTTGAATCATTTCTTTCCCTAAGTAGTGGTCGATCCGGAAGATTTGTTCTTCTTCAAATGACTTGCTGAGGGCGTCGTTTAATTTTTGAGCTGATTCGAAGTCACGACCAAATGGTTTTTCAATGACCAAACGGTTGAAGCCTTTGGTATCCGTTAAGCCTTCGCTCTTCAAGAAGCCGGCAACTGTTCCGAAGAAAGTTGGTGCTAATGAGAGGTAGAAAAGGCGGTTGCCGTCTAACTTGAACTTCTTATCAAGTTCGTTAGCGCGGTCACGTAAAACGGAGTAGTGTGCTTGATCAGTAACATCGTGGGCTTCGTAAGCGAAGTGGGAGATGAACGTTTCAGCTTCCTTGTCAGACTTGTCAGTCCCGATTGATTTACGGACTGCGTCTTGGAATTGTTGATCCGTTAATTTGTTACGAGAAGTTCCTAAAACAGCAAAGTGTTCGCGGAGCGTCCCTTTCTTGTATAAGTTAAATAATGACGGATATAACTTCCGGTATGCTAGGTCACCGGTACCGCCGAAGAAGAGAAATAGTGCAGTTCGTTCTGTAGCCAATACAGTCACTCCTTAAGGTTAAATAGATTCGTAGTCTTCAAGTGGTCTAGTAGACAACTAAAGTCATCTCGTCTAGACCACTTGCTTCGAAGTTATTATATAACAAAATCTAGGTAAAAAAGGGAATTACGAAAAGTTTTTATTACCTAGTTAACTAGTTGTACAAAATACACGTTATAACACTATATGAAATAAGCTTTCATAGAAAACAACAGTTTTGAAAGAAAATTTAAAGAAAATGATTTTCTAAATGAAAGGGTTGTCAAAGAATGCGTGATGCAATGAAAATCGGTCCAAACCATTACGGTAAAACCGCGAAAGACCGCGCACAATGATAGAATACCGTGCTTTAAGGTGTGATGCAAGGAATCGGCTTGGTGATCAGGCGTTAAGAGGGAGGCAGAATTTCAATTATTTGGCAATTTTAAGTTTATGATGAGGGTCTGTCGAAAAGGATTGCTTTTTATCTAAATGAGTGTAAACTATCTTTGATTTTGTGAAAGGATAGGATCTTACCATGACACTGGAACAATTAGCCAAACGGGCTGGCCTTGCGACAGAAACCGTCGCGGCATACACGCAGGCGGGACTTTTACCATGTAAGGATCCAACTCAACTATTTTCGGATCAGGACCTCTACTGGTTGGATATGGTGGACTGTTTCGTTGAGAACGGATCGTCAGCGGATGAGTTGAAGGATTTGATGGCGATTTGTGAGAAGTAGAGAGTGTGGAGCAAGGCGGTTAGAGAGCAGTGTGCAAGGCGACTACGGTGAAAGCGCCTGGGCTTGGGCGGTTTTACCGTAGTCGCCTTGCATGCAGCTCTCTGCCTTGTGGAACACGTTTCGGCTCGAGGACAGTAATGCACAGAGAGCGAAACGCATTTTAGTTCATACACTCAAATTACTTCAAACCAAGCTAAACCTACAAATATTAAGCAATATAAAAACAAGGGTACCGCAACTCCTCTGGTATGGGGAGATTGCGGTACCTTTGTTTTTTAGTATTGGATTGTTAGATTAACGCTAGATAGCGTAACTTGGCAGCAGATTTTCGGCGCTAGGTGGTCTGTGTTTTCTTGGGGTTCATCCCAGATAGTAGGGGATGAACCACGAACCTTCAGGCCACCGCGCCGAAACGTGTAAAACGAGGCAGAAGGTTATGTGTAAGATCGGGGACACAAACCTACCAAGACCGGGTAGCTTCGCGTCCCCGACCTTACACGCCACCTTCTAAACGCCTCGTTTCACACTCTACGCATACTTATGCGCAATCTTCGACCCCGCCGCAGCAGCCACGGCCGCGATAATATCGTCCAAGAACGTATTGATGCCCTTGCCCTTAACGGTGTCGAGACGTTTTAAAATACCGTGTTTTTCACGGTCTAAGTAACCAAAATTAGTAGTAGCAATCTTACCGTAGATCCCGGAGATACCCCCTTCGGCTAGGAGTTCGTCAACGCCGAAGACGCCACTGTCGTTTTCAACGATGCTTTGAAGTGGTTGAGGAAGTAACTCTTGAGAGGCCAATTGATCAAGGGCGATCCCGACCATGGCGTTGTTGAGCACCTCACGTTTGTGAAGCACGTCGATGACAGCATCAACGGCTTCGCTTTCCTGTAATTCAGGCACGTACTGGCGTTGCATGCCGTACGTGATTGAGGCGATGTCTTCTATGGTAATGTTTTTTTCGGTGAAATAATCAATGACGCTCTTATAAGCGGCAGTATCTGGATACTTAAAGTTTCGGTTGTTCAACTTCATCATCCTTTCAGTTTCAACCGGGACGTTGCCCGGATAGTAATCTCAATAATAATGGATAACGGGCTTATTGACCCCGATGGTATAAATTATGGGTGCCGGAGGGCGGGTTGTCAAATGGGACAGAGTGCGGAACGAAGCGGTTAGAGAGCGGCGTGTAAGGGAGACTTGGTGAAAGCGCCCAGGCTTGGCGGTTTTACCAAGTCTCCCTTACACATAGCTCTCTGCTTCGTGGCGCACGTTTAGTCTCGAGGACAGGAAACAACATCAAATACCCAATAATTGAAACTTAAGGGGCTACACCTCCCAGTTTTGCGGAACGCATCTAACCCCTGAGGACAAACCACCGCTTTTCACCCCCCCACAAAAACCAATTGACGCCCAAACGAAACCGTGGCATTATCAGAAGACATCTGACATAATTAAAAGGATTGCATTTCAACGAAGTGAGAGTGGGGTGGAAAACGTGAACGTGGTGTATCGGGTACTTGGCCTAGCGAGTTTAGGGTTACTTTTAAGTGGTTGTCAGCCCGCACAGCAGCATCAAGCACAGAGTCAAGACGACGATGCCAGTCAACCGATTGCAACGACTAACAGTGCGCGAAATCAAACCGAGAGCCAGTTAAAGGCCCAACGTCATGACTTGGACGGCGTGACGCTGCGGCGGTGGGTATTGCCGAATTTTCAGGCGACCATCCAGACAACGGATAAGTTAGTGCAACGGGCACGACGCCAACAAGCGCCAACTCGCCAACTTCAGCGACAGTCAGCGCAGTTAAGTGCGAAACGGGCCGTTATTTTAAACAAGTTTGAAGGTTATCGCGGCCACAACATCAGTGTTGGCACAGCGGCGGTTTACGACTGTGACGAAGTGGCGCAAGTTGGCCGGCAAGTCGTTCGAGCAGCGCAACAACACCGCTCACTGAAAGTGCCGTTACAGCACTATGCAACGGCGCGGCAGGACCTCTTAACGGATGTGAACCAGATTCAACGGCTGTTAAATTACGCTTAGATGCGGTATGTTGAGAATCAAGCGCCGCAAAGCACAACGCGCGTGCTAAAATAGGAACAAACTAACTGGACAACGAGGGGGTTGCCAACTAATGGGTGTTATACGGATTCACAATTTACGGTTCCACACCTTTAACGGCGTGTTACCGGAGGAACGTAGAAATGGGCAACAATTAGCCATTGACGTGGCGCTGACGTACCCAATTGAAACGAAGGTTCACCATGATGACCTGAACGAAACGATCAGTTATGCGGATGTGCGGACGACCATCGATGCATTTGTACATAGCCATTCCTATAAGCTGATCGAGTCATTGGCTAACGAACTACTGAGCACGTTGCTGGCGGAGTACCGGATGGCAACGCGGATCGAGTTGAAGATTCGCAAATACAGTGTGCCGATGCCCGGCATCTTTGACGATGTTGAAATTGAAGTGGCGGGTGACCAACGTGACTGAACGCGTCTATCTTAGTGTTGGCACGAACATGGGCGACCGACTGGTGCAGCTGCAACAAGCCGTGGTGCGATTAGGGCAAATCACCGGCATTACCGTTGATGCTGTGTCGTCAGTTTACGAAACCCAGCCCTGGGGAAAATTGGACCAGGCGAACTTCTACAATATCGCGGTGGCGTTAACGACAACGTTAGCGCCAGAAGCGTTATTAGCAGTATTGCACCAAGTTGAACAAGCTGGTCATCGAGAACGGCACGAACATTGGGGACCACGGACGATCGACCTCGACATTGCATTTTGGGGTGACCGTCAGATTCAAACAGCGGACCTTATCGTGCCGCATCCTCGCGCGGCCGAACGTAATTTTGTGCTGCTACCTATTCAAGAACTTACTGGTAACGATCCCATCGTGGGCGACCAAGTGGCGCAAGCCTTGCGGGCGAACCGGGATTCAAGCTGGATTAAAAAAGTAAAGGGAGTCACGATCGATCATGAATGAAGCGAATCAAGCAAAAATAGAGCAAGCGGTTAAGCTCATTTTAGAGGCGGTTGGGGAAGACCCTGAACGCCAAGGATTATTGGAGACGCCAGCCCGGGTCGCCCGGATGTATGGCGAAGTTTTCTCGTCGGTGACCGCACCGGCATTTGATAACTACAAACTCTTTCCGGTCGATGAAACGACTGAAATGGTGTTGATCAAGGACATTCCCTTCTACTCAATGTGTGAACACCACCTGTTACCGTTCTTTGGTACGGTACACGTGGCCTACATCCCCGACCACCAGCGGGTCATGGGGCTGAGTAAGATTCCCCGCTTAGTGGATTATTGCGCTAAGCGGCCCAATGTGCAGGAACGGTTGACGGTGAACATCGCTAAAGAACTTAACCGGATCTTGGACCCAAAGGGCGTTGCGATCTCAATCAGTGCCCGCCACATGTGCATGGAGATGCGCGGGGTTGAAAAGACCGGCAGTCAGACCGAAACCAGTTACTACACTGGCACGTTTAAAACGGATCACGAGTTGAAAGCAGAATTCCTACAACGCATTAACGGGTGATTAATTTGAATCAAGAACAGGTACATCAAGCTTATCAGCAGTTAATTGAACAGTTTAATCAAGCCCGGTTGGTCGGAGACACCAATCGGGTTCCGTTGTTAAAACGGCTAGTTGCGGCACTCGGCCACCCAGAACAGCACTACCACGTGATTCACATTGCGGGGACCAATGGCAAGGGCTCAACGGGGGCCATGCTGGGAGCCATTTTGGAACAGCAGGGGTACCGCGTTGGCCGCTTTAGCAGTCCAGCCATCATCAACGATCGTGAACAGCTTCAGGTGAACCACCAGTGGATCAGCAAAGCCGCCTTTTTGGACGGGTACGCCGAAATTCTGCCGGTGGCCCAGCGTTTAGGGTTAGCGGCAACGGATATCTCAATTTTTGAATGGCAGTTTTTGATTTGCCTGATTTGGTTTAAAAATGAAGGCGTGACCTACGCCATTTTGGAAGCAGGGTTGGGCGGTTTAACGGATGCCACCAATGCGATTAGTGCACCACAACTGACGGTGTTTACGAAAATTGCGTTGGATCATACCCAGATTCTGGGCGATACGATCACAAAAATTGCGACCCAGAAGTCGAAAATCATTAAACCTGGCACGGTGGCTGTGACGCTAGCAGATCAAGCGCCAGACGCGTTGACGGTCCTACAGCAGGAAGCTGACCAGCAAGGTGTTCGGTTGGTTGCACCGACTGCAACGATGACGATTGACCAGTTAACGCCAACTCACATGGTGATCACGGGACACAGTGACCTATTTGACTGGTCTCAGTTGCAGTTGAACGTCACCGGTCAATTTCAGGCGCAGAATTTAGCACTGGTCTTAACGGCGGTGGCGGTTTTGCGGCAACAACACGTTGTGCTGAGCGATGATGCAGTTCGAACCGGGTTGCAACAGATTCAACTCCCAGACCGATTGACTGAGGTAAAGCAGACGCCGTTAACGTTGGTCGATGTGGCGCATAATCCGGATGGGATGCGGGCACTGGTCAGCAGCTTGACGGCGATGGTGCCCGGCCAACACGTGATTTGGATCCTGGGCGTTTTAGCGGATAAAGCCGTTACGGAAATGCTGGAGACGTTGATCCCAACGGCGAAGCAGATCCTCACGGTGACGCCAGCTAATCCTCAACGGGCATTACCAGCAACTGAACTGACCAAGCAGATTCAACAATTGGCGCCAACACTCAATGTGCAAACAATGTCCGATATGCCAACGGCGCTTGCGTCAGCCCAGCAAAATTGGACGAAAGCCGATATAATTGTCGTGAGTGGGTCGTTTTACGTGGCCCGAGAACTGGCAGCGATTGGAGCTGATTAGCGTGAACCAATGGTTAATTGCGTCAAATAACGCGTTTAAAACGCAAGACTTGATTGACTGCTTACGAATAGCTGGCCTTCAAGCGGTACCGTATACGACAGTGGTGCCGAAGCTGATTTTTCCAGCGGAAACGACAACTGGGTACTGCGAAAATGCGTTGCTGAAGGCCCGCTTTCTGGCGGCATTTACCGACCAAGGGGTCATCGCGGATGATAGCGGGCTGGAAGTTGCGGCACTGGCGGATCAACTCGGCGTGACAACCAAGCGCGACCTGCAGGCCAACCAGCAGTTGAGTCCGAATCAGGCGATATTAGCAGCTTTAGCCGTTAAATCTGATCGGCAGGCCCTGATGATGAGTACGCTGGTGGCCATCGTGCCGAACCAAGCGCCGTTTATCGCAACGGGGCAGGTTGGCGGGACGATCACTGAAGCGAGTCGGGGGGATCAGAGTGGCGGTTTTGACCGCATTTTTCAACCCACTGGCCTGACCCAAACGTTAGCAGAATTGCCTGACTATCAACGATTACCGATGACGCACCGGGGGCGGGCAGCCGCTGACCTGGTGGCCCAATTGAAAGGAGCAGATGTTCTCTGATGAAGATTCAAGACACGACTCACCAACTAAGCCAAGCGGGTGACTTCGCTAGCACGGCGTTGTTTCAATTAGCCCAAGACCAAGAACGGGTCGTTTTAACGGCCAGCGAGTTGACTGAGGGACAACAAACCGCACTGAGTCAACGACTGCGACAACTTGATGGTACCGTTCAATCTACTGGGCAGCAACTGACCGCGTTAGTCACGTTACCAGGACTGCGTTTGTTAACAGAACACTGGTCAACTTGGTTTTCGAACGAAGCCCAGTTACAATCAACGTTAGACGCCATTTTGGCTAGCTATACGTTAGACTGGCAAGCTGGTACGCACACGTTCCACTTGCGCGACCAACCCATGGTTTACGGCATCATGAACATCACACCGGACTCATTTTACGATGGCGGGCGCTACCAAACGATGGACGCGGTGTTGGCCCACGTGGAAGACATGTTAACGGCGGGCGCAGACGTGATCGAGGTGAACGGCCAAACAACTCGGCCAGGCTACACCGAAATTACGCCGGCACTCGAAATCGAACGAACGGTACCCTACATCGACGCCATCATGAAGCGGTTCCCTGAAGCAGTGCTGGCCATCGATACCTACAAGGTGCCGGTGATGCAGGCCGCAATCGATGCTGGGGTGTCGATCATCAACGATGTGAACAGCTTTACGGATGACCCAGCGAAGTTAGCGCTGATGGCGAAGAGTAACGTGGGCTTGCTCACGATGCTCAACGGCCGCCAATTCGACTTCAAGGTCATGACGCCGGAGATGCATCAGTTCTTTGAAGATAACCTTAACGCCTTAACGGCAGCCGGCATCGACCGCAATCGAATCGCTATTGACCAGGGACTGGGTTACGCTGATACCAAAGTAAAAAACGATGACCAAGATTACGTCATCATGAACAATGTCGGTAAATTCAACGACCTCAACCGCCCAATGATGGTCGCCGTTTCAAGAAAAGGCTACATGGGCACCTTGTTGGACATCCCAAAGGACCAACGACTTCCAATGACCCTAGTCAGCGAAACCGCCATGATTTTAAATGGTGGTCGGATTATCCGGGTGCATGATGTGAAGGAGACTCGGCAGATGGTGACTTTGTTGAAGCGGATTGGGGAGGGGTATTGGATGGTATAGAGTGCGGAGCAAAACGGTTTGAGAGCGGCGTGTAAGGGCAAAAAGGTGAAAGCCCCGGGCTTGGGGTTTTACCTTTTTGCCCTTACACATAGCTCTCAGTTTTGCGCAGCACGTTTCGGCGCGGTTGTCAGAACGAACTAACGTAAGTAGGCTTCACTAAGCAATTGACCTGCGGCACCTAAAGACCCAGTGGCGCCGAAAACAATGTAGTAGTAATGCACGTCGCCAAAACCACCAACCAGCATCTAAGAAACCAAACCACTACTTTTTATTCCGCACTAACCCACCACCAAGAATAATTAAAATCAAATTAGCATTGACGAACAAAAATTAATATGTTTTAATTAAACCAATATTTACAGGAAGGGACTTATGACACATGACAACCACACTAACCCAAGTTAATGCGTTTTATTACGGCTATTACTTTAGTTAGCGTCCGCAGTTTCGATGCGGACGCCCAACCATCGCGTTCGCGTCTAAAGCTAAGCCGTAAGTTGTCGTGCCCAGCTAGACGTGTCAATCTAGCTGAGTTGTCATTATTCCATCACGGATAAAACAAGCAACCAGCTGGATACCTTGTCTAGCTGGTTTTTTTATTTATCATAAGGAGTGAGTGAATGTGACAAAATCAACGGAATCAACTTCAGAACAGCCTAAAATGCTGACGGTGGCCCGTCAGCGGATCAATACACTGGACCAACAGATCGTCGGCCTCTTAGCGCAACGGTTTGACGCGGTCACAATGGTCAACGAGGCCAAGCGGACGGCGAACTTACCCGTCATGGATCACGGTCGCGAAGATCAAGTCCTTGATCGGGTTGCTCAACTGGATCCGAATCCGGCGACCCGTAAATACATGCGCGATATTTACCAACACATCATGCGTAATTCTAGAGACTATCAGGATGACTTAACCGCAGCGCGTGACACCACTCACTAACTTTCCAATAACACTTAACTAAAAAATTGACGTTCCAAGAAAGGACACATCACATGAATTACTTAACAGCAGGCGAATCACACGGTCCCCAATTGACCGGGATCATCGAAGGCCTACCAGCCGGATTAAAATTAGACATCGACGCGATCAACGCCCAACTGGCAGCACGCCAAGGTGGCTACGGCCGGGGCAGTCGGCAAAAGATCGAACACGATGAGGTCACCATTGTCGGTGGCGTTCGTCACAAGATCACGATGGGCTCACCAATCGCCTTAGTCGTCAACAACCGCGATCACGCTCACTGGGGCAAGATCATGGACCCAACCGCTGAAGAGGATGCTGAAAACACGTTGCGTCAAGTTAACCGTCCCCGTCCAGGCCACGCCGATTTGGTTGGTGGGATGAAATACGGCCACCGCGACCTCCGAAACGTCCTTGAACGGTCATCAGCCCGCGAAACGGCCATTCGGGTCGCGATTGGTGCGGTTTGCAAGCAATTCCTCGAACAGTTAGGCATCCAACTGGTTGGCTACGTGCAACAAATTGGTGCCGTTAGCGCGGATGACCAAGCCCCATTGGACGTTGCAAAGATCCAAGAAACGATCACCAGCAACGACCTGCGTATCGTAGACGCCACCAAGGTGAATGAAATTCACGATTTGATCGATAAGACCAAGAAGGATGGCGATACCTTGGGTGGCATCATCCGAGTCGTTGCCACCAACGTGCCCGCCGGACTTGGCAGCTACATTAGCTGGGACACCAAGTTAGACGCCAAGTTAGCTGGTGCCGTGATGGGCATGAACGCCATGAAGGGTGTCGAAATCGGCGACGGCTTCAAGGCCGCCACTAGTTTTGGGAGCCAAGTCATGGACGAAATCGACTGGCATGATGGCGAAGGTTTCACCCGTGGTTCTGATCACTTAGGCGGCTTTGAAGGCGGGATGACTAACGGGATGCCAATCATCGTTAAGGCAGCCATGAAGCCAATTCCAACCCTCT
This sequence comes from Secundilactobacillus muriivasis, assembly GCF_054785195.1. Taxonomy (NCBI): domain Bacteria; kingdom Bacillati; phylum Bacillota; class Bacilli; order Lactobacillales; family Lactobacillaceae; genus Secundilactobacillus; species Secundilactobacillus muriivasis. The sequence continues at coordinate 21,397 of NZ_BAABMI010000013.1, forward strand.
ACAAGCCACTACAAAGTGTTGATGTGAACACCAAAGAAGTGAAGAAGGCCAGTGTGGAACGTTCCGATACGACAGCCATCGTGCCTGCATCGATCGTCATCGAAAGCATCGTTGCCATCGAATTGGCCAAAGCCATCACCGATACCTTTGATGCCAGCAACATGGACCGTTTAAAGGCGCAATTAGCCGCTTACAAAGACGAATTAACCAACTACTAAAACGACTTAACGAATGACTAAACTTGGAGGCACTTAACATGAAGACCCTTAAAGGAAAACCAGCAGCTGGCCTGCACGGCGAGCTCGTTGTACCAGGCGATAAAAGTATTTCGCACCGTGGCATCATGTTTGGTGCGATCAGTGAGGGACAGACGACGTTGACCCACTTCTTAACGTCAGCGGACTGTTTGTCGACCCTCAATGCATTTAAACAACTCGGGGTGCCCATTGAACGCGAAGGCACCACGGTTAAGATTCAAGGGGTTGGCTTGCACGGGTTGAAGGCCAGTGACCAACCGCTTGATATGGGTAATTCTGGGACCACGACCCGCTTGATTATGGGTTTGCTGGCGGGACAGCAATTTGACAGCAAACTGATTGGCGATGCCTCGTTATCGAAGCGGCCGATGAAACGGGTCAGCGTACCCTTGGCGCAAATGGGTGCTGAAATCGACACGACTGACGGTCACTTACCAGTGACGGTGAAGGGTACTAAGTTACACGCGGTGAACTACCAATTGAAGGTTGCCAGTGCGCAAGTGAAGAGTGCGCTGATCTTAGCGGCGTTGCAAGCTGAAACGCCAAGTACCTTAATTGAACAGTTACCAACCCGGGACCACACGGAACGGATGTTGACGGCGTTTGGCGCCGACGTTCAAACCGCTGACGATGGCGTGACCATCACCGTTCAACCACAGCCCCACATGACCGGCCAAACGATGACGGTTCCTGGTGATATGTCATCAGCTGCCTTCTTCATGGTCGCTGCCAGCTTGGTGCCCAGTTCTAAGATCACGTTGAAGGACGTTGGTTTAAACAAGACCCGGACCGGCTTGCTGGAAATCCTGCAACAAATGGGCGGCAAAGTCACCATTAACACCACGCCAACCGATGGTGAGCCAATTGGCGATTTAACCATCGAAGCAGCCGATTTAAAGCCGATTGAGATCGGGAAGGAACAAATTCCCGCCGTAATCGACGAATTGCCACTGGTGGCCTTATTAGCCGCTAAGGCGAACGGTGTCAGCAAAGTGACCGGTGCTGAAGAGTTGCGGGTCAAGGAAACGGACCGGATCAGCGCCATTGTTCAAGAATTTAAGAAATTAGGCATTGCCATCGAAGAGTTGCCAGACGGGTTTGTGATCGACGGGCGCCAACCATGGCACGTCACGGATACAGAACTAGATGCCCACGATGATCACCGAATCGGGATGGTCTTAGGGGTCGCAGCCTTGCTCGTTGACACGCCGTTGACGTTGAAGGGTGCCGAAAGCGTCGGCATCTCGTACCCTGAATTCTTCGATGATTTAGACCAACTACTGTAAGGGAGTGACGTGGCGTTGACAACGGTATTAATTAGCGGGTTAGGGTTGATCGGTAGTTCGATTGCCCGAGTGATGAAACAAAGCGAAGCGGCGCCAACCATTTTAGGGGCCGATCCAAATGACGATACGAGCCAGTTTATGGTCGACCAACACTTGGTCGATGAACGCGTGACGTTGACGGAAGCGGCTGGCCGGGCCGATATGATCGTACTGGCTGGACCGGTTTCCGTGATCGTCCAACAACTGAAAGAACTGGCAACGTTACCGCTGAAAGCGGACGTCTTAGTGACGGATGTCGGTAGCACCAAAACGCAGGTTATGCAGGCTGCTGAAGGGTTACGTGCGCGCCACGTGGCCTTTATGGGCGGCCACCCGATGGCGGGCTCCCACCAAACTGGGGGGCGCTCCGGGCGTGCTGACTTATTTGATGGTGCCACCTACTTCTTGGTGACGGGGTGGCAGACAGCTGCTCAAACGGCGGCATTTAAACGCCTCCTCGCCCCTGCTTCGCTGAAATGGGTCACTATGAGCGCAACGGATCACGACGCGCTGGTGAGTGAAATTAGCCACGTGCCTCACGTTTTAGCCGCTAACCTTGTTAATACCGCAGCCCAACAGCTGCAACACGACCCCGTTGGCCTGAACGCTGCGGCCGGGGGCTTTAAGAGCACGACCCGGATCGCGGGTTCGGATCCAACCATGTGGACTGCCATTATGCTGAGCAATTCCGAAGCCATCACCACTCAGCTAACGGCGTACATAGACGCGCTTCAAACGATTCAAACGGCGATTCAAAATCACGATGAGCCACAGATTTACCAATTTTTCGAGCACGCCCAGGCGGTTCGACAACGGCTAGACAGCCATGAGGGAGGAAACAACAGATGAAAGCCATTTTAGTAGGGTTCATGGGTAGCGGTAAAACCACGGTGGGGCAGTTATTAGCCCAACGCTTAGGCACGACGCAACGCGACTTAGACGCCGTGATCGTTGACCGCGCCGGTAAGAGTATCCAACAAATTTTCGACGACGAGGGCGAAGCTAGTTTCCGTCAAATGGAACACGACACTTTAGCGGACGTGTTGGAAAATACTTCAGGAATTCTCTCCACTGGTGGCGGAACACCGATTCAACCCGCTAACTTTGACCTGCTGAAGGCAAGTCCGGTGCCAGTGATCTTGCTTAACGTGAAACCAGAGACGATTATGGACCGGTTAGCGGATGATACTGACCGGCCACTGGTTAAGGAACTTGGCTTAGACGGCCTCGTTGACTTGAAGGGCGAACGTGATGCGCGCTACCACGGCGTTAGCGATGTTGAGATCCAAACGGATGAACTTACACCGGAAGAGGTTGTGGATGCGATTTTGGCTAGCAACGTGCTTTAATGAATAAGCTGTTAGGCTGCATGTCGGAATTTCCGGGTGCAGTCTTTTTGTTTGAGCTGACGATTCCGGTGGCGGCTAGGTTCATGCTGTGGGGACCGGCCTGAGCCGAAGGGCGGTCTCAGCCCTCGAATTGAAGTCTCGCTAAACCCGTACGAGTCTTTAATTCGTCCCCGATGATGGGCGGTTGTTGGAAAAAGCACCAACAACCGCCCATCATCGCGACACAGCATGAACCTAGCCGCCACCTCCATCTCACATTGGTGCAGTTCGGCCACCTTCGCGGATCATCTCAAGGGCTTAACTAAACGGCTTACTGCAGTATCGCAACGATTGACATTAATTCGATAAATCAAGCCAAACCTCATAAACAACAGAACAGCCAATTTGTTGATATAATACTATAGAAGTAATGACACCAAACGAAAGGAAGTCGCACCCGCCATGGAGATTATTTCAGTGCCGCTACAACTCGAACGACCACGGACTCAGCGCTACCGGGATGGGACCAGCTTTAACTACCTTGTGATGAAGAGCCCGTTTCGGATGGATCAGTATGGGGTTCATTTGGAGTTGGCGGATCATAAGGGGAAGGTCTACCAGAAGATCGAAGTGTACTTCCAGCCGGGACAACAGTTGTCAGATCCGTTTGAGGCGAATGGCCGTGAGTACCGGCTAATGCTGGTGACAAAGGGCACGTAATCGAACACCGACCCAGTAAGTTAGCGCCAAGTGCGGTCTGCCGTGCATGGGCGCTTTTTAATTGCTCAATTATGAGCATCGGAACAAGCTATTAAAAAGTCCTAAATATTTTTAGAAATCACTTGGCATTCGCCGGTCAACGGGTTATACTCAACGCTGGTAATGAAGCTTGATGCGTCATGCATTGAGACAGAAAATAAAGGGAGCGAGAATTTATGAAGAAATTGGCCGTATTAACTGCCAGCTTAGTTGCAGTATTTGGCTTCTTAGGGTTAGCAACGTCTACCCAAGCCTCAGCTGCATCCAAGACCACAACGGTAGCTACTGATAGCCCAAGTTTGAAGGTCAACTCGGTTTACAGTACCTCTACTAAGATCACTGGGAAGGCAACGAAGGGTGTGTCGATCATCGTTCGTAACGCCAAGAAGAAGACGATTGCAACGTCAACCGCTTCTAAGAAGACCGGTGCTTACACCGTTAAATTGTCTTCTAAGTTGAAGGCCGGTACCAAGATCTACGTTTACGCTCGTAACACAACGACTAAGCGCTACTTCTACCGGATCATCACCGTTCAAAGTCCTAAGACGACTACAACGAAGACGACCACGACTAGTTCAAAGACCACGACAACTAAGTCAACCACGTCATCCAAGACGACCAGCAAGGCTGCTAGCTTCAAAGTTAGCACCCCAACTGGGACTTGGCAGACTAAGACTTACAAGGGTTGGGCAATGAAGTTTGACTTCAGCCAAAAGACCGGTTTGAACGAATACGTCACTTACGGCAAGAAGACGGCTCACCCAGTTAAGAACGCAACTTACAGCGTTGATGCTAAGACACCAACTTTCTGGAAGGTTAACGTTAAAGCCAAGAACGGCGACAAGTCTACTTTCTACATGCGCTTTACCGCCAAGAACAAGTTTGTGCTGGTTAACAGCAAGAACCAACGAGTTAAGTTATCAGTTGGTAAGGCCCCAGCATCTTACTACATCTTTACGTTACAAAAGTAATTTAAATGAACTGAGTCATTCAGTTTAAGGTGAATAGCACCGCGGATTCCTAGTATTGAAATCCGCGGTGCTATTTTTTAGTGTTAAATGCTAAAAATAAAAATCAATCAGCCAACACTACCGCGTAGTTAACACCAAGATAACGACGGGGCGGGTCACCGCACTGGCGTCAGTAACAATCGGCTGTCCCCGATGAAGCAAACTGCGCCAGCTTACCATGGGTTCGATTAGCGCCTAATTTCCAGTTTCCAACCACATATCCTAACAATCCCGTAGACCTTAAGAAGCCTAAATTTTGCGCCCATGGTACCCGAATCGTTATCTTAAGCAGGTTTATTACCTCCTCCCAAAAAGCGCCATCAGCTGCCTAAATCGGCAAGCTGATGGCGCTTTTGTTATGTCTATAAATTCAATCGGCCAAAATCAACTCAGTAATCTTATCCATATGTAACTCCGCAATGTCCAGCACAGGAAACTCGAAATCCTGCTGGCTCAAAATTAACGGTAATTCCGTACAACCGAGCACAAGGCCATCAATATGTTGCTGATTAACAAGCGTCTTGATAATTTGCATCAACCCTCGTTTTGTTTCGGGAAGAACGATTCCGTTTTCGAGTTCGGTAATGAGGTGGTCATGGACGTAGGTTTGCTGGTCTGGTGACGGGACAACGATCTCGATACCATCGTCAATAAATGGTTGGGCGAAAAAGGTGCCCTGCATCGTGAACTTGGTACCAAGGAGGCCTAACCGGTGAACACCAAGCCTTTTTGCGTGCTGAAGGGCGGTGTCGACGATGCTGATAAGAGGAAGGGTTGTTTTAGCATGAATTTGCTTAAAAACGACGTGGGGCGTTAACCCGCACATGAAACCGAAGTCCGCGCCGCCGCGTTGAAGTTGGTTGGCGGCGTTGGCGAGGTAGGTTGCGGTTTCGTCAAATTGCTTGTTATCGATGAGGTCAAACATGTGGTACATGTTTACCGAATTGATCATGAGTTCGGGGAGGGTCGTGTGGCTATTTTGCCGATCTTGATAGCGGGTAATAATGCCCTGATAGTAATTCATAGTGGCTTCGGGACCGAGACCGCCGATCATGCCTGCGTGTTGCATGGAATCATCGCCTTTATGTAGTAGTGTGAAGCTAGTTATAGTCATAAACTAAAGTGGCTGATAATGCAACCTAAAATGGCACTGAATCGGGTTGAAAATCAAAAAGCCGCCACTGAATTTCAAAATGAAAATTCAGCGGCGGCTCTAATTGTAACAAAAAAGGATCCCGCTCACTGTCGGAATCCTTCTTTAAAGTTTAGTTTAGTTGAAGCGGGCACCCAATACAGAGTAGATGTAGTTGTTAAGGGTTGCCTTGATTGCTTCAAGGTGACCAGACTTAGTAGCAGCGATAACGTCTGCGTCTGGCGTGTCGATGATGTAGTTTTCAAGGTCAGCAAAGGTTACCTTGCCGGCTTCGAAATCAGCACCGATACCTGAATCAAATGATGAGTAACGATCCTTCAAAACGTCTTCGAAGTAGCCGTCTTCAAGAATCTTGGCAGCAACACGTAAACCTGCAGCGTAAACGTCCATGCCGGCCATGTGACCGTAGAAGAGGTCTTCTGCTTCAAAGCTTTGGCGACGAACCTTAGCATCAAAGTTCAAACCACCGGTAGGAAGGCCACCGTTCTTCAAGAATTCGTACATAACGAGCGTTGCTTCGTAGATGTCGTTAGGGAATTCATCGATGTCCCAGCCAATCAACTTGTCGCCCATGTTGGCGTCAAGTGAACCAAGCAAGCCGGCTTCACGAGTGAAGCGAACTTCGTGTTCGTAAGTGTGACCAGCTAAGAATGCGTGGTTACCTTCAAGGTTCAACTTGAAGTCGTTTTCCAAACCGTAAGTCTTCAAGAAGGCAATGGTAGTTTGGGCGTCAGTATCGTATTGGTGTGACGTTGGTTCCTTAGGCTTTGGTTCGAGTAAGAATTGACCCGTGTAACCAATTTCCTTAGCGTAATCAACGGCTAATTGGAAGAAGGCTGCGATGTGGTCCAATTCACGCTTCGTATCAGTGTTCAAGAGTGATTCGTAACCTTCACGGCCACCCCAGAAGACGTATGATTCTGAGCCTAAACGCTTAGCAATTTCAAGTGAGTGCTTGATTTGGGCACCAGCGTAAGCAAAGACGTCAGCAAATGGAGTAGTTGCGCCACCAGCAACGAAACGCTTGTTAGTGAACAATGAAGACGTGTTCCAAAGCAACTTCTTGCCAGTTTCTTGCATCTTTTGTTCGATCTTGTCGACAACTTTATCAAGGTTGGCGTTCGTTTCACGAAGGGTGTTGCCTTCAGGAGCTAAATCGCGGTCGTGGAATGCAAAGTATTCAACGCCTAATTTGTCCATGAATTCAAACATGTAGTCAACTTTGGCAAGAGCAAGTTCCATAGAACCTTCTTCGCCTTCCTTGTCCCAAGGGCGTTGAGCGGTACCTTCACCAAATGGGTCAACTAAGCGTTGGTCCATCGTGTGCCAGTAAGCAACTGAGAACTTGAGCCAGTCCTTCATCTTCTTAGTAGTGCCGTTTGCAGTAATTTCTTCTTCTGGGTTGTAGAAGTTGTAACCTTTAGCAGCCTTGAAGTCTAAGCCCTTTTTGCCGCCTAAGTAGGCAACTTTTGGGAAATCGAATAATTCAGTCATGTCCATCCTCCGAAAATTTGGCGTTGTTTTAAGTAGTTTTAATTTATAGTTGGTTGCTTGAATCAACTAACGATAATGTAAGTATACCGGATAACTTTTTTATTTGCAAGCGTTTTCTAGATTTTTTTGTGGAATTTTGCGATGAACTGCACAAATGGCCACCAGAGCAGCGTTGAGCGAATCGGAGACGTTAAAAAAACTAGAATCAGCCCGATGGCCAATTCTAGTTTATTAATAGTAGTTTTTTAGACGGTCTTCTCCTGCGCACCCTTACCCAGCAACTTGCCCATCACGGGAAGCTGCCCAAGGTCGCCGGAAACGTCACCCGGCATCACTACGAGGTTAGCGGGGGAGTTCGCAAGTTCGCTGAAGGCGTTGATCGATTGGTTTTGGAAATACTTGCTGTCGGCATTCGCCAACCCAGCCTGCACCGTATCGATCCGGTAGCGTTCAGCATCGGCTCGAGTCTTGGTGGCGTCGGCTTCCGCTTTGGCGGTGGCCATTAAGGCGTCGTTCTTGGCTTTGGTGGTCAGCTCAATCGACTTGGCTTCACCTTCGGCCTTGGCGATCGTCGCCACCCGTTCCCGGTCAGCAGTTAACTGCTTGTCCATGGCCTCTTGAATGGCGCGTGAAGGGGTCAGTTCATCGATGTTGATTCGGTCAACGTTGATGCCATAGGTGTTCGTCAGGTCGCCGATTGCTAGTGCGAGTTCCTGATTGATTTTGGCAGTTGATCCCAAGGCTTCGTTCAAGTCCATCCGCCCGATGATATCGCGCAGGTGCCCCCGAACCAGTTGGGCCATTGATTCCACGGAGTCGGTGTTTTCATACTGGTATTTGACCGCATCCGTCACGTGGTAGTTCAGCGTTAAGCTGGCCGACACGTCGGCGTTATCCTTGGTGATGATCGAGTAGTTCGGCAGTGCGAGTGGCTCCATGGCCAGACTGACCTTGCGAATCTTTTGGAACAACGGGATGTAAAAATGCAGTCCGGACGCAACACTGCGGCGGTACTTCCCCAAGGTTTCCACCAGCCCTTGGTTGTTTTGTGGCACGATCTTTAATCCTAATGGCATAACTGTTTCCTCCTCAATAAAGTGAACCCCTAAATGTGACGTAAAGTTAAAATGTTACCGTTGGCTTCAATAACGGCGTACTGCGCGGTCGCATCGACCTGACCGTTGTCGTCGAGTAAGTAGCGGTAGTAGATCCCTGAGACGGCGACTAAACCGTTCTCCGGGTTCAGCTCCCGACCAACGATAACTTTGCCGATGATCTGCCGGCCCTCAAAGGTGGGGGTCGGCTTGGCCTGTTCCAGTAGCTTAACGATGTAGGCGTTGACGCTGCGATTATCGGTTGCGGCATCGGCCTCTAGGCGGTCGTAGAGTTGCTGGTTCAGGCGAAGTAAAAAACGTTTTTCCTTGTGGTCGTTCGCCATTACCAAAGCCCCTTTCTGATATCAACTTAATATCACACCGCTATTATGCAATAATTAGCGCAAGACGTCAAGTTAAGGACGGCCTAAACCGGTATTGGAACGCTTCACTAAGCGCCGAATCGCTGGTACAATGGGGCTAACATTAATTATTGGAGGAATCGATATGGCGACTATGAAAGCAATCGGCGTTGACGCAAAGCAGGCGTTAGTTGATCTCACGTTGGCCCAACCCGTTGCGACGGGCAACCAGCTTGTCGTGGCGGTTAAGGCGGTCTCGGTCAATCCCGTTGACCTGAAGCTTCGTGAAGGGGTCACGGTTGAGACGGCACCGAAAATCCTAGGCTATGACGCAGTCGGCACCGTTACGGCGGTTGGCCCAGACGTTACGAAGTTTAAAGTAGGGGACCGCGTTTACTACGCAGGTTCAACTCAGGTTGCCGGTGCGAACGCCGAATACCAGTTGGTAGATGAACGCCTCGCTAGTTTAGCACCGCGGACGTTGACGGATGCGCAAGCGGCAGCGATGCCACTGACCACGTTGACGGCTTACGAGCTGTTATTTGAAAAACTCCAATTCGTTGGCAAGGCCAATCAAAACCAAAAACGCACCTTACTGATCATCAACGGTGGCGGTGGTGTCGGCACCATCATGGCGCAACTCGCACACTGGGCGGGGATTACCGTGCTAGCTACCAGCAGTCCGAAAAATGCTGACTGGTTGCGGAAAAACCAAGTTGACGTACCATTAGATTACCACAAGGACCTGTATGCACAGGTGCGTGAAGCGGGTTATGACAGCGTGGATGCCATTGCGATCCTCTGGGCGCCAGAAGTCTACTTTGACGTTGCGGCTAAGCTAGTGAAGCCGTTTGGCCACGTTGGCTCGATCGTGGGTAGTCCGGCTGATCTACCGTTGTATTTGATCAAAAACAAGGCCGCTAGTTTTGACTGGGAGTACATGTTTGCGAAGTCCGACACGGACTACAACGTGGCGTCTCAGGGCCGGATCTTGCAGTTGGCAGCGCGGTTGTTTGATCAGGGCGTTTTAACGACCACGCTGACCGAAACGATAACGACTGGCATTAACGCGGCTAGTCTCAATGAAGCGCACGATCGGGTTGGCGCGGGCCACATGACGGGCAAACTCGTCGTGACGGGGCCGTTCAATGCGTAGGGGGTGCGCATGTTAGCGAAGAAAACGCAGATCACCTTACCAGCAGTGTTTTGGTCAACGCTACTCTTAAATGCGGGGGCGGCCTTCATGTGGCCCCTCACCACGGTCTACATGAACCAGATGTTAGGCAAATCCCTGACGTTAGCCGGGAGCGTACTGTTGGTCACCTCACTTATGATGATGGTGGGCAACTTTGTCGGCGGTTGGTTATTTGACCGCTGGTCGCCGTACGGAACTGGATTGGTTGGTGCGGGGATGTCACTCCTAGCGATGTTAGTGCTGATTCGCTGGCACGCCTGGCCGACCTTTGCCATCATGTTGTTTGTGGTGGGGTTCGGTGACGGCATTAGCTTAACGGTGGGCAACTCCTTTGCGGCCACCATTACCCATAAGACGACGCGGCAGGTGTTCAACGTGCTCTACATCGGCTTGAACGTTGGGGTCGTGATTGGGACGCTGTTAGTGGGGTACTTACTGGACTTTGGCATCACCACGGTGTTTGCGGTAACGACCGTGTGCTACATCGCGCTGTTTGCGATTATGGCGATCGCCTTTCGGGTTGAGATCTCGACTAATCAGGCAGAAAAGGAAACGGCGACGAAGGTGCCCGGTGCGAACTTACGGGTGATTTGGTTACTCTGCTTGTTGGTGTTCACGCTGTACGCCAGTTACGCCCTTTGGGAAAGCGTGCTGTCCGTGCACATGACCAACCTACACATTCCGTTCCGAAACTATAGCTTGCTCTGGACGTTAAACGGCATCTTGATCGTGGTGGGCCAGCCCATCATGAACCGGTTATTTGCGAGCCGGAAGCTGGCAACGCAAATCGGGTTAGGGAGTGCAATTTTTGCGCTGTCGTTCTTCCTGCTGATCTTTGCGAGTCAGTACGCGGTATTTGTCGTCATCATGGTCATTTTGACGTTTGGTGAAATGATCGGCTTTCCTGGCATGCCCGCGTGGGTCGATGCGTTGGCTGAAGGCGGGCAGAAGGGCAAATACCAAGGCATGTATAACGTGGCGATTTCCCTCGGCCGTGCGGTTGGTCCGCTGTTTGGCGGTTTGATGATCGATGACTTTAGTTACCAAGCGCTGTTCCTCACGGTGACGGTGGCGATGCTGCTGGCGCTGGGACTGGTGTTGTTGGGGAATACGCGGTTGCGGCGACAGTCGGTGAAATGACCGTTGCGGTGGCTGGATACTAGCAGTAGAATGAGCGGTATTAAAAGTAGGGAGTGGAACTCGTTTCCGCTCGAGGACAATTTTAACTATTCGCAAAAATAAAAGGAGGCCTGCAGATGGCACATCCAAACGCAACTGAACGGATTCAGTTTGGTGAGTGGCAGGCATCAGATCTACCCCAAGCGCAATTACTTTGGGGTGACCCGGATGTTACTCGGTTAATTAGCAAAGATGGGTTTTCACCACAGATGATCGAGGACCGGTTAGCGCTAGAGGTTCGGTCACTAGCTCAAAATCAGGTGCAGTACTGGCCGTTATTTGCGGCTGATGGTGACTTGATTGGCTGTTGTGACTTACACGCGCGACCACACGGTGAGTATGAGCTCGGTTACCATCTTCGGCCGGCTTATTGGCATCAGGGGTTGGCGACTGAAGCGGCCAAGGCGGTGGTTCAGTACGCCACAACGCAACTGCACGCACCGGCGTTGATTGCGGGGCATAATCCGGCTAATTTGGCATCGAAGCACGTGATTTTGAAGCTTGGGTTTCAGTACACGCACGATGAACTGTATCCGCCGACTGGGAAGTATAGTCCGATGTATCGGTTGGTGTTGCAGGGTGATACTAAGGCTAAGGGCGCTTAAAATAAAACAGCTCAAGCGGTTCCGTGGATGGCGGATGCTTGAGCTGTTTTTTGGTTGTTATTGAGTTGATTGGTGCTGGGGTGAGGTTATTGTGCGGTATGGTGCGGTGCTGTCCTCGAGCTGAAACGTGTTCCACAGGGCAGAGAGCTGCGCGTAAGGCACTTCCACCACAATTCCCAAAAACCGGGAATTCTGGCGAAAGTCCTTACGCTCCGCTCTCTAAGCGCCCTGTTCTGCACTCTGTCCTCGAGTCGAAACGTGCTCCACAAAACTGAAAGCTGCACCTAAGCCACTCCCGACACAAAGCCGAAAACCACGACTTTCTGTCGGGAGTGGCTTAGGCTCCGCTTTCAACCCGTTTTGTTCCACACTCTCCTACATAGCAAGATACTGCATCCGTTCCACCATCTTCTTATAAACCCGCGCCTCATCACTCGGCACGCCTCGCAGTTCGTAGTCCGCAATGAAGGGGGCGTCGAATTTAGAGCAGTAACGCCGGGCAGTAAGACAGTATTGTTCGTTAAAGTTTCGGTTGCCACTCCCCACAACGCCGATCAGTTGCTTGGCGTTATTGTGGTAGCCGATGTAGTCGCCCATTGCCGTTGTGAGCAGTTCTTTTACGCCGGTATCGATGCCGTTACCGCCGTCCAAATAGGTTGGGATAAAGCAGAAGAAGGGCGTGGTTTCATCCTGAAAGTCAGTTTGTTCGCTCACTTCAGTTGCGACGATTTCTGGGAGCCCTTTGTTACGGATGTGCTGTGCCATGGCGTAACGCGTGAGGTGCTCGACGAAGTTCCGGGTATTGCCGGAAATTGAAATAAATAAAATGCGCATCGGATCCATTGAAATTCCCCCCCGAATGGGTCACATATATGGTATAAACAGCTTTAGCGTTATGAATCCGCTAAATTTATGGCCGAAGAAGGCCGGTCCTGACACTATTCGGCTTGAGTGCTGCACACTGTAAAGTTCTTGTTACAGTCAATCGCGCCTATTTAGTGTTACAATTTTTATTGTACGCTAGATTTAGCGGATTTGTTAGCGAAACCAGATGCTTCATTAAAATCGGGGGGACACCAATGACGGAAAAACAGGATTTAAGGGTACGTCGGACAAACGCACAGATTGAGAAGGCCTTTTTTTCGTTGTTAAAAGAAAAGGGCTTCAAAGCGATGACCGTCCAAGATATTAGTAAACAGGCCCGGATCGGCCGATCGACATTTTATAGTCACTATTATGACAAATACGATTTATTAGAAAAGTTAGTGGCCAACTATACGGCAGTTTTCCGTCGCATTGTAGATCAACGGTTTAGTATACATACACCGGAAATTGGCTCTAACACGGTGAAAGTCTTGATTCTAGCACTAACGGACTACCGTGACATTTTACTGCAATTATTTGATATCCACACGGAAACGGCGGACCTAGAACGCAACTTCAAGCAAATCCTGCGCGGCACCGCCCACGAGTATTTCCAGCAAGTCGAATTACCGGATAAAACGCAACTGCCATTGGGCTACTTGAGTGACCTGTATGCCAGCAATGTGATGTTGTTCCTGTTATGGCAACTGCGCAATGGGAAGAATGATGCGGTGATTCAGTTTGGGGATCGGTTGCAGGAGTTTGTGTTGAATCCGTAGAGTGAGAAATGAAGCGGTTAAAGAGTGGAGTACAAGGGACCCCCGGCAACACTACCCGAACTTTGGGTAGTGTTGCCGGGGGTCCCTTGTATGCAACTCTTTGCTTCATTTCTCACGTTTCGGCGTGGCCGCCGAAAACGGGTTGATGTTCCTAAATCAGAATGTAACCAAAACCCCAAGAAAATAAATCTCCAACCGAGCCGAAACAAACGTAACAGCAAAGCACGTCGCCAAATAGCAGTCGGTAATAGGGACGTGCTGTCCGTTTTGGTAGTTTCGTTTGAGGCGTTTTATGCGTAAATCCGTTGCTTAGTAGCCTGCTTGAGACGGCAATACATGCAACTATTAACTACCACTCACAAAACACTCCCCACAAACTGCCCCAACAACTTCACCGCATACCCCAACATCACCACGCCACAAACCCGGTTGATCCAAGTCAGCACCTTAGCGTTGAGTTGCGATTTTAGAAGGAGCACAATGGTAGTCAAACCGGTGAACCAGATGATCGACGACAGGCCAACGCCGCCGACGAAGAAGTCACCGTGAATGCCAGGCAGTGATGCGCGGAAGGCGCCTAACAGTAACGTGCCGTCCAAAATGGCCTGCGGATTTAACCACGCAATCGCAAATGCCGCGACGATGGCTTTGCGATACCGGAAAATGGCGGGTTCGGCTGATGTCTCGGTATTTACCGGTGTTTCCTTGGCTAAAATAAGTTGGACGCCCAGGACGGCTACGAAGCCACCGCCAATCAGCCAAAGTAATAGTTTCAAAATTGGCACAGTGTCCAAGAGCTTACCAACGCCGAAGAAGCAGGCGAGGGACAGGGAAATATCAAAAAAGATTACCACGGCGGCAATCAGATAAGCGCGCCGCTTGGGTTGTTCCAAAGCGGTGTTGATCACGTAGAGGTTTTGCATGCCGATGGGCGCCACGTAGGCGATGCCAAACAGCAAGCCTTTGAATAAATCAAACAAATTATGAGTCTCCTTATGGGTGAAAGTTGGGGTGAATCAGATGCAAAATGAAATTGAAATTAATTGGCAACCGGATGCCAGCCAACCGAGGCCGGTTTACCAGCAGATTATCAACTACTGCGTTGATCGAATCCAGTCCGGCGATTGGTTGATTGGCCAGCAACTACCAGCGCAACGGCAACTTGCCAAGCAGTTCGGCGTTAACCGAAGCACCATCAGCAAAGCCATCGCAGAACTGTTGGCGGATGGGGTGCTCACCACGGCATTTGGCGGTGGAACCCGGATCGCCAGCAATAGTTGGTCGACCATGATGACCCAGTCGCCGGTCAATTGGCAGGACTACATGATGTCTGGCGAGTTTGAGGCGAATCAACCGGCGATTCAGCAGATCAACGACTTTGAAGACCATGCCAAAATTCGGTTGAGTACCGGTGAGATTGGGCCAGATTTATTTCCGAAACAGTTAGTGCAACGTGCCATGGTGGTAGCAGCTGAGCGCATCACGAATCTCAATTACCTGCCACCAATGGGCTTGGATCGGTTGCGAGAAGCACTCGTTACGCGGTTAGCGAAGTGGGGGATCACGACCACGGCCGACAATATTTTAATTACGTCAGGGTCGTTGCAGTCGCTCCAACTCATCGCAGTCTCGTTGTTGGAACAGGGTGCGACGGTGTACACAACGCCGGCAAGTTATTTGCGCTCGTTGCGGGTCCTACAGTCGGTTCACGCCCAGTTCAAGAGCTTGCCGGTGGATACGGAAGGCCTGCAGTACTGGCACATTCCGGCTACCGGTGGGCAACGGTTGCTGTATACGATTCCGACCTTCGATAACCCCAGCAGCTTAGTCATGAGCGCACAACGCCGGCAGGATCTGCTTCAGTTTGCGAAATCCCACCAGCTACCAATCATTGAAGACACCGCCTACCAAGAACTTTGGCTGGATGAACGGCCACCACAACCGCTAAAGGCCTTAGACGACACGGGTAATGTGCTGTACCTCGGATCGATCTCTAAAACCCTAGCACCAGGCATGCGTATCGGCTGGATCGTTGGCCCATCCTCAATTATCAAACGGCTTTCCGACGTTAAAATGCAGACCGATTACGGCGCCAGCTCCCTGTCACAACTCGTGCTAGTAGAATTGCTGAACGATCCCAATTACGACCAGTACCTGACCGACTTACGGGTGGCCTTACGCCAACGTCGCACAAATGCAATCACAACCTTACAACGCGAACTCGGTGATATCGCCAAGTGGCAAACACCTCAGGGTGGCTTTTACATCTGGGTGACGTTGCCGGAAACGGTCAACGTGCAACAGGTGTTCACCGAAGCCGCCAAACAGGGGATTTTAGTTAATCCGGGGGCGGTGTACGGTGCCAGCGCCACGCACAGTTTGCGATTATCGTATGCGTACGCGACCGAGGCGGCATTTTCGCAGGGCCTCCACCAAGTTGCGGCACTGATCAAGCAACAGTTGCCTGCATAGGTTACTTTAACAGGTCAGTTTCGGTGGGAAACCAACCAAGCTCTAAGTTTTGACCCAACCAAATCTCACCAAAATTTCCTAAAAGTGAGCTTTTTCGCCCTAAATCGGGGTTTGTGTCGGTAATGGGCAGAATAATGGCTTAAAAAAAGCTGGCGTAAGCTGTATAATGAGCAGTAGACTTTTACTACTGACATTTTACGAAATGAGGAATGAATTCTTGGATAGTGGTCAGATAATTATCAATTTAATTGTTATTTTAATCACTTTCTGTTTTGCTGCGTTTTTTGTGGCCTGCGAATTTGCGTTAGTGCAGGCCCGCCCAAGTGCCATTGAAGAGGCCTTGGAAAATGGGACTGGTTCTCGGTCACGGCTCAAGCGGTCACTGAAGATGGTGACGAACCTGAACGAGTACCTGTCGACCACGCAAGTTGGGGTCTCGGTTGCCGGGATCATCCTTGGGTGGTTAGGGGAATCCACGTTGTCGGCGATTTTGATCGATCTGCTGAACGTGACCCACACGAATCCCGGCGGTGCTACGGCGCACGCCATTGGGGCCGTTGTTGGGGTGCTGTTGTTGACCTACCTAGAAGTGGTCTTCACCGAAATTGTCCCTAAGAACATCTCGATCGATATGCCGATGCAGGTGTTGAAGTTTGTGACAACACCACTGCACTATTTCCACATTGCGTTCTACCCATTCGTTTGGTTGCTGAACGTTTCGGCGAACGGCGTGGTACGCCTCATGGGCTTGCCAGTCGCTAACGAAGCTGACGAAGTGTTCTCTCAAGCTGAAATTTTGACCCTGTCACGAAACGCCGTGGCTGGTGGTGAGCTGGAGAAGAATGACTACGTCTACATGCAACGGGCCTTTGAGTTGAACGATAAGGTGGCCAAGGACATCATGATCGACCGGACGGCGCTAGTGGTGATCGACATCACGGCGAACGTCAAGGAAGCCATCACGATGTATTTACAAGAAAAATTCAGCCGGTTGCCCGTCGTAGCCGACGGTGACAAGGATAAGATCCTGGGTTACGTCTACAACTACGACTTGATCCGCCAGCAACAAGTTGACCCAACCATTCGGATCGACAAACTGCTACGGAACATCTCAACGACACCGGAATCAACGCCAATTACAGAAGTGCTCCAACAAATGATTCGCAAACGGACCCCAATCGTCGTCGTCGTGGACGAATACGGTGGGACTTCCGGGATCATCACCGATAAGGACATCTACGAAGAACTCTTCGGAACTGTCCGAGATGAAATCGATGATGCGTCTAACGAATACATCTTCAAGCAACCAAATGGCACTTACCAAGTGAGCGGGAAGATGACGACCTACGACTTTGAGCGTTACTTTGACACCGACATCAAGGAATTTGATACGGGCGACATCGTGACGGTGGCGGGCTCCATTTTGGATAACCACCCGAACTTGAAGCAGGGCAGCATTATTAAGATCAAGAACTTTGACTTTAAGGTGCTGGACTACGAAAACTCGTTTATCAACTGGTTTGAAGTCACTGAAAATGAACCGATTCCGGAACCTGAGGAAGAGGACGATTAATTAAAAAGCCTCGAAAAATGCCGATTGGCGTTTTTCGAGGCTTTTTTGTCGTATTTCGAAGTACGGTGGTTTGCGTGAACTTCCGATTCCGGTAGGCAGCTAGGTTCCTGCTGTGGGGACCGGCCTGAGCCAAAGGACGGTCTCAGTCCACAGCATCCACCTAGCCGCCTACCTCCATCTGACATTGGCGCAGATCGGTACTATCGCAGAGCATCTCAAGTGCTTGACTGAGCAACTGGCTGTAATATTGTAACGACCGACATTGAGTCGTTCAACGTTTACTGAGATGTTCACAATTGTCATCGTTCGACAGTTTGACCCTCCATGATAGATTTTCGGGAGTGCGGTCCCGATGCCGAAAACCCGCAAACAAGAGGTCGGTCTGAAAATTGGGCCTCAGCCATGAAATTTTACTTGGCTGGCGTTCCAGCGCCCAAATTTTCAGACCGACCGGCTGTGCCCACAATAGCACCCATGATTAACGTGCCAAAGTAGCCAAACTTCGTAAGCGACAGTAAAAAAGCCCTGAAGGTATTCTCCAGAGCTTTCTTATTGTTTCGTTCGTAGTTAGTCGATTAGTGTACCGATGCTGAAGTCGTGGCGTCAGTTCCGAGTTCTGTTACAGCAGAAGTTGCCGCAATCGGACCAAAGGTAAAGATGTCGGCTAGCGAGTTACCGCCAAGTCGGTTACCGGCATGCAAGCCGCCCGCGACTTCGCCCGCTGCGTAGAGGTGGGCGATTGGCTGACCCGCTTCGTCCAGCACGTGGGCGTGGCTGTCGATCGTCAAGCCGCCCATGGTGTGGTGAATGGCTGGTTTCCGTGGGGTAGCGTAGAATGGCGCGTGTTCAACTTTCAAGTCGAAGACGTTCTTGCCAAAGTCGGGATCTTCGCCAGCGTCAACGTAGCCGTTGTATTTGGCCACCGTTGCTTCCAACGTGGCTGGGTCGACGTTGATCTGCTTGGCGAGGTCGGCTAAGGTGTCGGCCTTGAATAAGCGACCATCCTTGACCTGCTGTTCAAGCTGTTCCTCGCTAGTGTTGTAGGCGGTCTTCTTGATTTCATTATCAGCGATCAGGTAGAAGAGGCCACCGTTATCAAATGCCGCTTGCGCTAAGACGTCACGTTCCGCAAATTCGTTCACGAACCGCTTACCTTGCTGGTTGACCATCAAGAAGTTAGCGGGTGGGCACTGGATACCAGAGAACAGCTCACCGGTTTCGGGATCGGAAACGGGCATCATTTGAATGAAGCCCATGCCGGTCAAGCCAGCGTGGACGCTTTCGCCCAGTTCAATGCCGTCACCGGTGATGGTTGGCGCGTTGGTCGTGGCGATGTCGTCATCAATGTTGCGCCAGTAGGTGTTGAACTTTTGAACCAGTTTCGTGTTGGCACCAAAACCACCAGTGGTTAAGATCACGGCGTCTGCGTGAACGGTGAAGGTGTGGTCGTCAGGTTTTTCAACGATGACACCACCAATGTGACCCTTGGCGTAAAGTAACCGGGAAACGGGGCTGTCAGTTAAAATCACGCCGCCGTTGTGAGTGACGTAATCCCGGAGCGCTGAAATGTAGGCGAAACCGGCCTCTTCCACTGGTTTGTGACCCCGGCGCCAGAGTGCGCCAACGGGCATGGTGACTTCGGATTCGTCGAACTTAACGCCGATTTTAGCCAGCCATTTTTGAGAGGCTAACACGTGGTCGGTCAACGTTTTCACGAGGTCGTAGTTACCGTAGATCCGGTTGCCGTTCAAATCCGTCCGGGTCCCACCCAAGTAGGTTTGGATGCGGTGTAATTCAACGGAATCAAAGAGGTAGGCGGGCTTGTCTTGGGTGTCAGCTAAGTAGTCTTTAATTTGGCCTTGAAGGGTCTTAAAATCGGCTTGGTATTCAGGGTCAATGTCATCGACACTCATGTTGAGGAGGTCTTCGAGGGTTTGGCCTTCACCAGGAAGGGCGTCAAAGGTGTTTTGCCACTCTGGGTCCGCGGCGTTCATTGGGCCACCAGAGCGGATGGTGTTACCACCCAGTGCGGGGGCTTTTTCTAGCAGAACCACTTTGTGACCTTGGTCGAGGACCGTGGCTGCCGCAGCTAAACCGGCGCCACCGCCACCGATGACGACCACGTCGGTATCAAGGTCGGTGTTGTCGGCGACCTTAGGGACGTATTTGTCACGATTTTGCCAAGCTTCGGCGTCACCACCGGCCAAGTTAACGGCCTCGGCAACACCACTGAGAATCCCGCGGCTGGTTTCGGAAGCGCCGGTCACGGCATCCACGTTAAGGGTCTGACCGTCAACGATGGCGGCTGGGATGCGGTCGTACACGACGTCGCTGATTCCGCGCGTTTCGCTTTTAGCATCAATGTCGATCGATTCAATTTTATCGGCTGAGAAGGTAACGTCCATTGGGAACGCCCCGTTGTGTCCGGTTGCGGTCACCGAGTATTTACCAGGTTTAAATTCTGATTCAGTCATAGTTTATAATCACCCTTTATTGT
The DNA here is from genome assembly GCF_054785195.1 of Secundilactobacillus muriivasis. Classification (NCBI taxonomy): domain Bacteria; kingdom Bacillati; phylum Bacillota; class Bacilli; order Lactobacillales; family Lactobacillaceae; genus Secundilactobacillus; species Secundilactobacillus muriivasis. Next base: position 41,343 of record NZ_BAABMI010000013.1, read on the forward strand.
TGGATTAGTGGTCGCTTGGACCTGTATAATCCATTATAGTCCAAAATTTCAGTTTAGTGGTGGAAGATGTAAGCGCCAACATCATTTGCGCCGGTTTTGGAAATCAGTGTTAAAATAGAAGATGAAACAAAATTCAAAGGAGATCCTAGTAATGGCAACAAAAAGTGCAGATAAGGGCGCAACAACCAAGCCGGCTTTTGACTTCTCAGATGAGATGATCCAAAAGGCTGCCGACCTGATTGCCAAGCAGGGTTATATTACACGCAAGGACATTCCAGAAATGAAAGATCTGGACTGGGCTTACGGTTTAGGTGAAGCAGTTGACCAACATTTCGTAGACGAAACGGCGGGCCGCTACATTTACCACGAAAACTTTGATTACGCAGGCGGCGACATCGCTGCGATCATCTTCGACATGGACCAAGTGAAGACGCGTGAAGATGCGTTGGAGCTGTTGGGCAAGGTTTTGGGTGATAAGATTATTGATGGTAATTTGGATGAGATTGAGAAGGATATTACGAATTAGAGAGCGCAAATAAAAGCGTTCAAAGGGCGGCGTGAAAGGTCGTCCCATTAGAAAAAGCCCGGTTTGGGGGCTTTTTTTAATGGGACGACCTTTCACATAGCCCTTTGCTTTTATTTGCGCGTTTTGGCGTGGTGGCCTAAAACAACTTATGGCCGACAAGCTTCACAACACCAACGATTATCCGGAACGAATCAGTTCTCAAAGAGTCAAAACAAACGTAGTAGCAATGAGCGTCGATTATTAAAGGAAGCCCGGTTTGGGGGCTTTTTTTATTGGAGTGACCTTACACATAGCTCGCTGTTTTTCTTTGCGCGTTTTGGCGTGGTAGCCATAAAATAATCTATGGCCGACAAGCTTCACAGCATTAACGATTATCCGGAACGAATCAGTTCTCCAAGAGCCAAAACAAACGTAGCAGCAATGAGCGCCGCCACCCCCACTCACATACAGTAATAGCGGCCACATACAGAGATAAAACCCACGCCTGAAAATACCAAAAAGCACACCCACCAAAAAAACATCAATTCAACCTCAAAAGACCCCACACCCACAAATTCGGTGTAAAAGGTCACAACTGACCGGCCCCAGAATCCGAAACAAACACAGTAACAATAAACATGCCGTTATTACTCATTCTATAGTAAGAGTACTCACGCATACATAACCCACATGCTACCAAATCCACGGCTGAAAATACCAAAAAGCACACCCCAACCAACAAAAAACACCAACTCAACCAAAAAAGACAACACACTCACAATTTTTGATAAATTTTAATAAATAAACTTTAAAATAACGGTAATGAAATACGGGAAATCATTGGTTAATTAATGAGTGAACTTATCTAAAATTAATTGAAAAGTCAATGAAAACAAACAAGTACGCGACTGAATACCAGTGTTACAACGCGCTTTATCAAACCTTAATGAAATTTAATTTTTGATTATCAATGGGGCGGTTGACTACTAAAATAGATAAGAAAACAAAATAATCTTAATTCAGTAGATTCGTAAAATTAGCGAAAAATTTTATAAATAAATGCACTGTTAATTCGAACGATTTTAACTAGCTGTCTAATTAGTTAAGGGGCTAATTTTAGCGGTCTGACGCCTATCTTGTGAAATAATAGTTAATTTTTGAGTGAAGATAAGACTAAAAGTACCGTCTGTATTTTATGTGAAAAAAGTATAATAAATCCCAATAAAAGGCCATAAAACCGCGATTGTGAGCAAGTCATCAAATTGAGCAAATCGCCAACTCAAACGTTTACAGCCGATGTCAATGGTGTTATGATACTATGTGAATTCGATAACATACAAACTATATTTTTAGGAGTGTCAATATCATGAAGGAAAACTTTGATTTCTTAATGCCTAGCGTTAACTTCTTTGGTAAGAACGTTATCAAGAAGATCGGTGATCGTGCCAAGATGCTGAACATGAACAAGCCATTGATCGTTACTGATAGTTTCCTGCGCGGCATGGAAAACGGCCCCGTAGCTCAAACCCTTGCTTCATTGGATGCCGCTGGTGTTCAATACGCAATCTACGATGGTGTTGAACCTAACCCTAAGATCCGTAACATTAAAGAAGCTAAGCAAGTTTACTTAGACAACAACTGTGACAGTATCATCACTGTTGGTGGTGGTTCTTCTCACGATGCTGGTAAAGGGACTGGGATCCTTTTGACTAACGGCGATGACATCACTAAGTTAGCCGGAATCGAAACTTTGGAAAACCCATTGCCACCATTGATGGCCGTTAACACCACTGCCGGGACTGCTTCAGAATTGACCCGTCACTGTGTGATCACTAACGAAGAAACGAAGTTGAAGTTCGTCGTTGTTTCATGGCGTAACGTTCCGCTTGTTTCCTTCAACGACCCAATGCTTGAATTGGACGTTCCTAAGGGCTTAACTGCCGCAACTGGGATGGACACTTTCGTTCAAGCTATCGAACCATACGTTTCAACTAACCGGAACGAAATTACTGACGGCCAATGTGTCGAAGCAATCAAGTTAGTTGAAGAAAGCCTTCGTGAAGCCGTTGCTAACGGTCACAACATCGAAGCCCGTACTAAGATGGTCGAAGCCGAAATGCTCGGTGGGATGGCCTTCAACAACGCTGACCTTGGTTACGTTCACGCTATGGCTCACCAATTGGGTGGTCAATACGACGCTCCTCACGGTGTATGTTGCGCAATGTTATTGCCAATCGTTGAAAAGTACAACATCCAAGCTTGCCCAGAACGGTTCGCTGAATTAGCTAAGATCATGGGTGAAAACACCGATGGCTTATCAACTCGCGATGCTGCTGACTTGGCAATCAAGGCAATGCGTCAATTATGTGACGACGTTAACATTCCACGTTCAATCAAGTCAATCGGCGCAAAGCCAGAAGACTTCGAATTGATGGCTGAAAACGCCTTGAAGGACGGGAACGCCTTCTCTAACCCTCGTAAGGGGACTAAGGAAGAAATCGTTGCTTTGTTCCAAGAAGCATATGATGCTGAATAAATAACAGAGTGGGGCATAACGCGTTTAGGTCCCAGAATGTAAGGTGAAAATGCCGTGGACTCCTGGTTTTGGAGTCCGCGGCATTTTTATCTTACATGGCCGGGGCCTGCGTTATGATCCACGTTTAGGCTAGATGGCAGTCTGGCGGTAACGTTGACTGATTCACGATATTCAGTTAAGAAAATCATTCGATGCTTACCAATATAAACGAATAACGATAGACCTGTAGATTTTCCAAATCGGAAATCTACAGGTCTATTATTATTTTTATTGCCCAAAGCAAATTTCAGTTTAAATGTCCCAAAAAACATGCCCCAAACACCCCAACCAACAAAAAATGCATCTAACTTGAAAAAATCAACCAATCCTTGCTATCCTAACACTGGCGGGGGATTACGCGCGCAAATCCCTCAAAAACTTTTAGCACTCTACAAAAGAGAGTGCTAATTACTTGCAAGTTTGACCAATACTGACTAATATATATTTTGTAAGGTTGGTTGATAGATATGAAACATTATTCCAGCAACCTTAGATAAGATCTGAAAGGGGTTTTTAAATATGGCACACTATTTAGCAAATCGAGACTTTAACGAATTGGATCCAATGAGCTTCTTTAATGATTTTGGCAACATTGGCAAGCGCTTCTTCTCTGATGACACGATGAAGACGGACATCAAAGAAACTGACGCAGATTACCAAGTATCGGCTGAATTGCCAGGATTTAAGAAGGACGGCATCCACTTGGACTACCGTGACAACACCCTCCGGATCAACGCGGTTCACAACTTGGATCGTGAAGATAAGGATGCTGACGGTCGAGTTCTTCGCCAAGAACGCAGCTCAAGCAACATCACCCGCAGCTTCTACTTGCCAGGGGTTGACCAAGATAGCATCAAGGCAACTTACGATGGCGGTATCTTGAAGTTGACGTTACCTAAGATGACTGAAGACAAACAAGATAGTCACCACATTAGCATTGACTAATCGTGATTTTCTAAATTGATTGCAAACTGAAAAATCGTTACTCGCCGATTGGTGGGTAACGATTTTTTTGTTTACGCTTGTGTCCAGCGTAAGGGTTGGGTGGATTTTGTGCGAAGGCTGTTTGTCGTCGCTTCGCTCGCCAAAGCCGCATTGAAAAATGCTCGTTCAGGCTACAAAATTCGGCGCCACTTAAACTGTCATTTCCAGGGTTCCTGAAGTTACAGAAACTTTTCAACCACGCGCTTTCTGGCCACCACGCCGAATGGTGCTGCGCGAGACTGAGAGCTGCATGCAAGGCGACATCGGTAAACCCGCCAGGCCCGGGCGCCTTCACCGATGTCGCCTTGCACACCGCTCTCAACCCGTCTCGCTCCGCACACTTACGCTGAACGCAAACGCCAACAAAAAACCGTTCAAGCCAACAACGCTTGAACGGTCAACATCCTATTTACCTAAAACACTACTCTCACTTTGTGGCCCATGAAACATCTTATACTGCTTACCAAGTTCGTAAACCAGTTCAGGATCGTTCCCGGTCCGCTCATTGCGGTTCAGCAGATCAATCATGCCGCATTCGTCTTCGCTAAGGTCGAAGTCGAGTTGGTGGTTTTCAACGATTCGGCTTGCCGTCTTGGACTTGGGAATCACGGCCAGGCCGTTTTGCAGGTGCCACTTCAAGATCAGTTGCGCCACGGAAACGTCGTGGTGGTCGGCCATCTTTTTGAGCATTTCGTTATCCAACGTAATCCCGCGACCAAGAGGACTCCAAGCCTGCGTGAGGATGTCGTTTTCCTTATCAAACTTAACCAATGGCCGTTGGTTGAGGAATGGGTGACATTCAACTTGGTTAACCACTGGCATTTCGGTTGCCTTGGTTTTCAGTAGCTCCAGTTGAGAGACGCTGTAGTTCGACACCCCGATGGATTTCACTTTACCGTCAGCCTTTAGTTTTTCCATTGCCCGCCAAGTATCGAAGAAGAACTTGCGAACCGGCCAGTGAACGAGTAGCAAGTCCAAGTAGTTCGTCTTGAGCCGTTGCAGGGTGTCATCGACACTTTCGATGGTGTGGTCATAACCCTGACTAATTTCAGCGACCTTGGACGTGATAAAAATCTGGTTCCGCGGAATTTGCAGGTTAACCAGACTTTGACCTAATAAATCTTCGTTCCGGTAGAGTTGCGCCGTATCAAACAGGCGATAACCAGCGTCAAATGCGGTCTTGATGCTGGTGTCCATCAGCTCTTGGGTGTTGATCAGGTAAGTGCCGAAACCAACGAGGGGCATCTCGTTACCATCGGCTAATTTAACAGTTTTTGGCGTTTCAGTTGTCATTTAAACAGACCTCCAATTTACATTCTCTTTCATTATATCAAAAGCGCTTACAATTCCTTGGAATTTGTTTAATTTCTATGTTAAATCCCGGTTTAGTACCAGTGTTTTCTGTACAATAGAGTCAAAGGACTCAATGTGGGAGGCGGTATGGTGGCACAGACGAATACGCAGGTCGGCCTCACGGCGGCAGAAGTTCAAGCCCGAATCCAGGCCGGCCAACAAAACGAACCGGCGCCTGCGCTAACGCGTTCGGTGAAGCAAATTTTTCGGGATAATTTACTCACGTGGTTTAACCTGATCAACCTCATTTTGGGTGGGTTAGTGTTCATTACGGGGAGTTATAAAAACCTGCTGTTTCTGGGCGTCGCAATTGTGAGCACCGGAATCGGCATTTTTCAAGAAATTCGGTCAAAACGCCAAGTTGATAAAATGAGCCTCTTATCTGAAGCGACTTACCGGGTGAAACGGGATGGTCAGGTGACAACGATGCATCAGGATGGAATCGTCCAAGACGACTTGTTGCTGGTGAGTCGGGGCGATCAGCTACCGGTTGATGCGGTGATTTTAGAAACTGCGGGGATCGAAGTTGATGAATCTCAGATAACTGGTGAGGCGACCGCCATCGCTAAGGCCAACGGTGATGCGCTGGTTTCAGGGAGTTTTCTGGTGAGCGGCCAGGCGGTGGTTCAGGTGACCGCGGTTGGTCATAAAAGCTTTATCAGTCAGCTTTCCAGTGAGGCCTCGACCGCAACGGCAACGAACAGTAGTCAGCTGTTAAAGACGATCAATCGGATTATTAAGGTACTGACGATCGTGATCCTACCACTAGGGGCCATTCTGATGATCTCGCGGTTAATGGGGCACAGCAATCTGAACCAAGCGATTCTGGGGACCGTTGCTGCGATGGTTGGAATGATTCCGGAAGGGCTGGTGTTACTGACCTCGGTTTCGCTGGCGGTGTCGGCGATGAATTTGGCACGAAAACGGGTGCTTGTGCGGGAGTTGCCTTCAATTGAAGGGCTTGCGCGGGTGGATGTGCTGTGCTTGGACAAAACCGGGACGATTACCAGCGGCCAGCTTAAACTGACGCAGATCGTGCCGTTAAATGGCACGTCAATTGAACAGCTTCGACCGCTATTAGGTGGTTTGGTGCGGGTCATTGGTGACGATAACGAAACGGCCCAAGCGTTGAAAAATGCGTTGCCGGATCCGGGGTGGACGGCCACCCGGGTGATGCCGTTCTCCAGTGCCCGCAAGTGGAGCGGCGCAGTGTTGCCACAGGGTAACTTTGTGATGGGCGCACCAGAATTCATGCTGAAGCGGGTGCCAGCTGATGTCGCCAAACAAATGACGACCTATGCGCAGTCGGGTTACCGGGTGTTAGGCATTGCGCAAACCACGCAACTTGAAGCGGATGATCTCGGCGAAGTGACATTGATGGGACTCGTTTTAATTGAGGACGAACTGCGGCCGAATGCGCAGACGACCTTTCAGTATTTTAAAAACCAAGACGTGGCGTTGAAGGTGATCTCGGGTGATAACCCCGTCACCGTTGCCAATATCGCGCAACGGGCGGGCATTGATGGGAGCGACCGGTTAGTCGATATGAGCCAGTTGGCGGCACCAATTGATTACGATGAACTGGTTGCCACGTACACGGTGTTTGGGCGCGTGACGCCAACGCAGAAGAAGCAGTTAGTGATTGCTTGGCAACGAGCGGGGCATACGGTTGCGATGACTGGTGATGGCGTAAATGATATTCTTGCGCTTCGACAAGCCGACTGTGGCATCGCCATGGCAGGTGGTAGTGAGGCGGCGAAGAGTATCGCTGACTTCGTGTTGGTCAACGCTAACTTTGATGCGATGCTGAGTGTGCTCAATGAAGGGCGCCGAGTGATCAACAACATTGAGCGGGTGGCTTCACTGTATTTGATCAAAACCATGTACTCGGTGGTGTTGAGTTTGATTTTTATCTTCATGGCCAGTGGCTATCCGTTCCAGCCAATCCAATTAACACCGATCTCAACGTTAACGGTGGGGATTCCATCGTTCTTTCTAGCGTTGGAGCCAAACTATCAGCGCATCACTGGCCAGTTTATGAAACAGGTCATGGTGATCGCATTGCCAGCGGCGATTTGCGTTGTGACTTATATCATGCTCATCTTCGGCGTGGGCGGCGGTGAATTGGGCCTGAGTTATGCGCAAACGTCGACTTTAAGCGTGCTGCTTACCGGAGCGGTCTGCTTCGTCGCGTTATTGATGGTCGCGCGGCCGTTGAACCGACTCAAAATTGGGTTAGTGGTGGCGATGGCGGTGTGCTTCGCCGTTGCCGTCCTTTTCATGGGCAAGTTGTTCTCACTAGTTTCATTATTTGACTGGCAACTGGCGCTGTACTACCTACCGCTGTTGGTGACGGTCTATCCGTTCTTCTACCTGGTCCAGGAGCTGTTAGGCAAGCGAGTATTTGCGAAAATCAAGTGGCGTTAGTGGAAAAATACAGAAAAAAGTCACATCTAGTGTTCATGACTAGTTATTAGCGTTATACTGTAATTAAAATAGTTACTAAAACCTAAAAGGAGCGTGGCATGATGGCTGAGTTTGATCAATACAACCGTTGGGAAACCCAAATGAAACAGGTTCGGTTACCGCACTGGCAGGAGTTACCGAAGTTTGATTTATATATGGACCAAGTGGTGGCGTTCGTGAACGATGCAATCGGCTCACTGGGCATTGACCCGATGACGCCAGCCATGATCAATAACTACGTTAAGCACCAGGTGATTATTGCGCCCGTGAAGAAGAAGTACCAGACGATGCAGTTGGCAGATCTGATTTTGATTGGGCTGCTGAAACCGTTGTTCTCAACGGATACGATTCGTCACGGCATCAACCAGGTAACGGCGGGAGACTTCCCCAAGCAGGCGTACGATAACTTCATTGATGTCCTTAATGAAGCGTTGTTACATCTTGGGGAACCGAAGTCGATCACCCCAGCAAAGACGTTGAATGAAAAGTTGATGCAGGTGGCGGTGGATACGATCATTAACCGAATCCAGTCGGAACAGTTATTGAAGATGATCGAAAAACCCGTTCGGAAGCTAAAATAGGGTTCAGTGGTCTAGCAAAAATACAGCTTATGAAAAAAGTTTTGAAATTAACGATAATTTCAAAACTTTTTTATTTTGGCCATCATTCCCGGTGTGACGCGGTTTATTCCAATAATCCGCGTGATTTAAACGATTTTTATGAAAACGGTATCATTTATAGTGATTTGATTCACAAAGTATAGAATTAAGCGTTTTCATTACTGATTTAATCAAGAAAACAGTTGTATACATTGTTGGATTAACGTTTTTAACCAGTCCAATTTTAATGAAAAATCGATGTAAATTGGTTATTTACATTTCAAAAATGTGTGATATGATTATTCATGTGAAAGAGATAACAAAGAACTTTTCATGACGGAGGCCTGAAAATGTTAAAAGAAACCAACTCAAAACCAACGACTAAAACTACTAAAAAGCCCGCAACTATCGCGGAAACGATTGATCAACTTGTTGAAAACGCGCATGACGCACTCTGTGCCATGGACGACTTCACCCAAGAAAAAGTCGACAACATTGTGCACCAAATGGCAATGGCCGGTTTGGATCACCACATGGAACTTGCCAAGTTAGCCTATGAAGAAACTGGCCGTGGGGTCATCGAAGACAAAGCCATCAAGAACATGTTTGCCACTGAAGAAATCTGGAACAGCATTAAGAACGACAAAACGGTCGGTATCATCAACGACGATCACGAACGTCAATTGATCACCGTTGCTGAACCACTGGGGATCATCGCCGGGGTTACCCCCGTAACGAACCCAACGTCAACCACGTTGTTCAAGTCATTGATCGCAGTGAAGACGCGAAACCCAATCATCTTCGCCTTCCATCCACAAGCCCAAAAGTCATCTGCAGCAGCTGCTAAAGTTGTTCGCGACGCTGCCATCGCAGCCGGTGCACCTGAAGGGGTGATCCAATGGATCGAAACGCCTAGCTTGGAAGCCACCCAAACCTTGATGAACCACGAACGGGTTGCCTCAGTTCTCGCAACTGGTGGTCCTGGCATGGTGAAGGCCGCTTACTCAACCGGGAAACCAGCCTTGGGCGTTGGTCCTGGTAACGGTCCAGCTTACATTGAAAAGACCGCTAACATCAAGCGGGCAGTGAACGATATCGTCTTATCAAAGACCTTTGATAACGGGATGGTTTGTGCTTCTGAAAACAGTGCTGTTATTGACGCCGATATCTACGATGACGTAAAGAAGGAAATGAAAGCTCGGAAAGTCTTCTTCATTAAGAAGGCGGACCACAAAGCTTTGGCCGATGCCATGTTTGATCAAAAACGTGGCGGCGTTAAGGGCCCAATTCCTGGGATGTCAGCCGTTGCCATCGCTAAGTTAGCTGGCATTGAAGTCCCAGAAGACACCAAGGTTTTAGCTGCCGAAATCAAAGAAGTCGGCCCTAAAGACTGGTTGTCAGCTGAAAAGCTTTGTCCAGTAATTTCAATCTACAAGGCAGCCGACCACACTGAAGGATTTGCACTCTGTGACCAACTCTTACACTTCGGTGGCCTTGGGCACACGGCGTCAATTCACACCTTGGATGACGATTTGGCAACTCAATTTGGAATTCAAATGAAGGCCAGTCGGGTCCTCGTTAACACGCCATCTGCTATCGGCGGGATTGGGAACATGTACAACGAAATGGTGCCATCATTGACACTTGGGACTGGGTCATGGGGCAAGAACTCCGTTTCCCACAACGTCTCATCATTCGACCTATTAAACATCAAAACAATCGCAAAGCGGCGGAATAATATGCAATGGATCAAACTTCCTCGAGTATACTTTGAAAAGACGTCAGTTCGTTACTTAGGCTCAATGCCTGGCATCAAGAAGGTCTTCATCGTTGCCGATGCAGTCATGATTGAATTGGGCTACGTTGATAAGGTCTTAGGCGAATTGAAGCGTCGCCCAGACGGCATCGAATACCAATTGTTCTCAATTACTGAAACCGACCCAACCACTGATACGGTTGAGAAGGGGACGCAACAAATGAACAATTTCCAACCTGACACGATCATCGCGTTAGGTGGCGGCTCACCAATGGACGCTGCCAAGGGTATGTGGCTCTTCTACGAGCACCCAGACGCAAGTTTCTTCGGTGCTAAGCAGAAGTTCTTGGATATCCGGAAGCGGACTTACAAGTTGGAAAAGCCAAACAAAGCGCAATTTGTTGCCATTCCAACAACCTCTGGGACTGGTTCAGAAGTAACGCCATTCGCCGTTATCACTGACGCCAAGACCCACGTTAAATACCCACTGGCTGACTACGCCTTGACACCAGACGTTGCCATCGTGGATTCACAATTCATCGAAACCTTACCAAAGCGGACGATCTCATACGCTGGGTTGGATGTCTTGACCCACGCCATTGAATCATACGTGTCAAACATGGCCTCAGACTACACCCGGCCATGGTCACTACAAGCCATCAAGTTGGTATTTGACAACCTGACCGCTTCTTACAATGGCGATTTGCAAGCTCGTGCTGAAATGCACAATGCGGCTACCATCGCCGGGATGGCCTTCGCCAACGCCTTCTTGGGTGTTAACCACTCGATCGCCCACAAACTGGGTGGCGAATTCGGCTTACCTCACGGCCTCGCAATTGCCATCACCTTACCACACGTGATTCGTTACAACTTCAAGGAACCACGGAAGCTGACCATGTGGCCTAAGTACGAATACTTCCGCGCCGACGAAGACTACGCTCAAATCGCGCGTTACATTGGCCTGCAAGGCAAGACCAACGAAGAACTCAAGGAAGCTTTGGTTCAAAAAGTGATCGAACTTGCGCACTCCGTTGATGTCACGCTTAGTTTGAAGGCCAACGGCGTTGATAAGAAACACCTCGAAGACACCGTTGATAAGCTTGCCGAACTGGCTTACGAAGATCAATGCACGACTGCTAACCCTAAGGAACCTTTGATCGGGGAATTGCGTCAGATTATGCTTGATGAGTATGACGGCAAGGGTGTTGAAGATTAGTTAACTTGAATTGCTGAAGCTCTGGAGATTATTCTCTGGGGCTTTTTTTGTTGTCGCTTGTGTCCAGCGTAAACATTCTTCTGTTTGATTTGTGAAGTGCGGTGATTTGCGTGCACTGGCGATTCCGGTAAGCGGCTAGGTTCCTGCTGTGGGGCCGGCCTGAGCCAAAGGGCGGTCTCAGTCCTCGAATTCAAGCCTCGCCAAAACCCGTGCGAGTCTTGAATTCGTCCCCGATAATTGGTGGTTGTTGGAAAAAACACCAACAATCACCAATTATCGCGACACAGCATCCACCTAGCCGCTTACCGAAATCTTACATTGGCGCAATTCGGTACTATTGTAGACCATCTCAAGCGCTTAACTGGACGTCATGCTACACAAGTATGACAGCGGTTGATGTTAACTCGGTAAACAGCACAATCGGTCAGCAGTCGTCATTTCCGTGATAAACAAGTCTAGCCTGAACATTGACTCAACCCGCTTGAATGTACTGCTGACCCGATGTCGTTACGGTGCCATTCAACACTTGCTGAGATGTTTGCGATTGTCAGCGTACGATAGTTTGGCCCTCCATGATAAATTTTCGGGAGTGCGGTACCGATGCCGAAAACCCGCAAATAAGAGGTCGGTCAGAAAATTGGGCTCAGCCGTGAAATTTCACTTAGCTGGTGAACTTCCAGCTTAGTGAAAGGCCGAATTCTGAGACGTGTTTTTCCGGCTCAGAATCGTGCCCACGGCGTTCCAGCCCAAATTTTCTGACCGACCGGTTGTGCACACAATATCACTCATGATTAACGCGCCAAAGAAGCCAAATTTCACAAATTTCGCACACTTACGGTGGACACAAACGACAGCAAATACGCATAATTTCTCCAAAGAATCAGCAACTACTCAAAATTTAATTTTTAAATTATTTGAAGAAAGAACCGCTGGCAAGGTAGATGAATATCACGCGTTCGTTTATAAAAATAATTTCGACTCTGGTGAATAGTTGAGCAACCCAAAACGCAATGCTGAAGCGGGATGACTCAGCATTTTAGAAAGCGCTTACTTGAATGGACTTTGGAATTTACCACCTACGCTTTAGGTAAACGTTAACCTAAATTTACCATATCTCTCCTGATATTGTTTATAACAGTGTTCTCATCAACGAATAAAGATTATTGACAAACATTTGGTAAACGTTTACCATAATTTTCGAAAGCGATATCACTTTTAACAAACGTAGCGAACCAACATAAATTTAAGCGGACTGGCGCACCAGCTCAGTCGCTATGGGAGATGGCAATCATGACGTTAATTTTAAATACTTGGGTTTTTGAAGCTGATGTGAAGCAGGGGGTTAAGCAGGCTGATTTAGTCGATCGGGTTGCGCGACTTGGTGCTGATGGAATTGAAGTGCGTCGGGAATACTTTACGGATCTAGCCACTGAATTACCGGCCGTTGCGGAACGGGCGAAGGCGCACGGATTAATCGTAAACTACAGCGTGCCGGATGAAGTGTTCGTTGAAGGCGGTCAGGTGAACCCGAAGTTAGGCCAGTACTTTGCGGAAGGGCAAACGATGGGCATCAGTAAGATCAAGTTCAACACGGGTGACTTTGCCCACTTCACTGGCGACCTTGCCACGGCGTTTAGCGACTTACCGCTGGATGCGATTGAAATGAACGTGGAAAACGATCAAACGGCCGTTTCTGGAACGGTATCGGCAATCAAGACGTTCTTGGATGCTGCACATGAAGCTGGCTTAACGAGCTTAGGGTACGTTTACGACCTTGGTAACTGGGCCTTTACGCACGGTGATGCGATTGCGAGCGCTAAAGCGTTGGCGCCTTACACCCACTACATTCACTTGAAGAACACAGCTGAAACGGCTGGCCAACTTGAAACTACTGATGATCTGGCAACCGGCATTTACGACTGGCAAACGATCATCGCAAACTTACCAACCAACGTCCAGTACGCCTTGGAATACCCAATGGCATCGGACGACCAAATTACCGCTCAAATTGCGTTATTTCGAAAAGGAGTAGGTGCATAACTCATGTTATCAACGATTAGCGCCATTCTACTGTTAATTTCATTCGCTGGCTTTATCTGGTACGTCGTTAAGGGCGGCAACCTGATGATTGGGTTCTTCGTGATGGCGATCCTCTGGTCGATCTTGGGCATGGTGCCCGCCGACCAGGTGATTCAAAAGGTATTCGCTGAACCAGCCTTGAACTACGGACCAACCATTATCTACATCGTGTTTGGGTCCTGGTTCGGCCGGGTATTGGTGGAAAGCGGCATTGCCCCCGCTATTTCGGAGGAAACCAACAAGGTCGGTAAGAAGAAACCGCTGATTGCCGGCATTCTGGTCATTCTTGTAACCGCCTTGATTTTCGTTAGTGCTTACGGCGTGGGTTCCGTGATTGCGATTGGCGTTATCCTGTTGCCAATCTTGCTCTCGGTTGGGGTACCGCGGGATTTAGCCTTATCCGTGTTCTCACTGTCAATCGGGGCGCCGATGTACTTGAACGTCGTGCTCTATAACCAAATCAAGGCGTTCTTCCCTCACGCCCAGTATGGTGGCAAATACCTGATCTTCGGCGCGGCCGCCATGGTCGTTCAACTGATTGCGGTTGTGATCCTGTTGCTCCTCAACCGGAAGCGGATCGACCCCAGCAAGGCTGATGAAAACTTGAAGATTATCGGGGCTGAAACGGGGCAGGACAGTGAAACCAAGCGGATGCCTAAAATTGCCTTTATTATTCCAGTCGTGCCCGTGCTGATGAACATGTTATTCAAATGGGACGCCATTCCAGCGCTGACGCTGGCCACGTTACTGGCAATCTTCCTCACGGGTAACATGAAAAATTTCAAAGACTTTACGAACTTCTTGAACAGTACGATTCAAAAATCAATTAGTGACATTGCCGGGTTGATCATGTTCTTGATGGCCTTGATCATGTTTAGCGGCGCGGCTTCGATGGATGCCGTTCGGTTCCGGCCACTGTTTGCGGCGATTCTGCCACACAGCCACTTAGTGTTGGCACTGGCGTTTGGGATCTTAGCACCACTAGCGCTTTTCCGGGGACCGTTCCACGTGTGGGGCGCCGGGGCAGCTACGGCGGCGGTGCTATCAGGAACGGGGTTGTTCAACGATGCCTTCTTGCTACCATTGCTGTACGTGCCAACCTTACTGGCTGTTTCAACGGATATCACCCAGTCCTGGAACGTTTGGGGCTTGGACTACATGAAAGTCGAATCAAAGGATTTCTTAAAACTCGGCGTTCCACTGATGTGGATCGTCTCGATCATTAACGAAGCACTGGTTTTCTACTTCTTTGGCTAACCATTACAAAACGAAATGAGGTAACGAACATGAGTGAAGTCATTACAATTGGTGAACCCGTCCCAACCTTTGCGTCAACTGAACCGGATGCGTCCTTAGTCGACGCCTTGGAATTTCATAAAATTCTGGGTGGCGCTGAACTAAACGTTGCGATTGGCGTCCAACGTCTGGGGCATTCCGTCGAATACATTTCTCAAGTGGGTGATGAACCTTTAGGCGAATACGTTATCAAGACGATCAAGGCGCACAAGGTGGGGACAACCTATATCAGCGAAGACCCGGACCACTGGACGGGCCATCAACTGAAACAGCTGGTAACTAAGGGTGATCCGGCGACGTTTAACTACCGGAAGAATTCAGCAGCGAGTCATTTGACCAAGGACGTCATTGAAAAAGTCTCGTTGGACGGTGTTAAAATTGCCCATATGTCAGGCATCTTCCCCGCCATTTCAGACACCGCTGAAGAAACTTTCCGGACGTTGCTGAAACGCTTGGTTGATCAAAATATCCTAATCACCTTTGATCCGAACTTGCGGCCATCACTGTGGTCCAGTCAAGAGAAGATGATTGCAACCATCAACGAACTAGCTGGTTCAGCCGATATCGTGATGCCGGGCGTTAGTGAAGGTGAGATCTTGATGGGCTCAACTGATCCAGAGGCGATTGCCGACTTTTACTTGAAGGGCGCTCGGACGCAGGTGGTGATCGTGAAGGTTGGCCCAGCCGGGGCTTACGTGAAGACGAAGGCCGGTGAAAGCTTTACGGTTGCTGGGTTCAAAGTGGATCACGTTGTTGATACGGTTGGTGCTGGTGATGGTTTTGCGTTAGGCGTTATCACGGCGCTGTTGGAAGATAAACCGTTGAAGTCGGCCATTCGCCGGGGCAATGCGGTTGGCGCATTGCAGGTGCAAACGGCTGGTGATAACGATGGTTACCCAACACCAGCTGAACTGGCGGCATTTTACGAACGAGAAGGAGTATCAGAAGATTGAAATTACAAGTTGCGATTGACCGCGTCCCGTTGGCGTATGCGGTAGAGATGGCTCAGAAGCTGGATCCGTTGGTTGATATTATTGAGTTCGGGACGTCGATTCCGAAAGACTATGGGCTGTTGGGAATTAAGGAAAGTGGCTTGAAACTACAGCACGCGCAGTTACTGGTCGATTTAAAAACGATTGATGAAGGCGTCTACGAGTTTGAAAAGGGCTTTGAAGCTGGCGCCGATATCTTGACGGTGATGGGTGCCTCTTCCCTAGATACGCTGACTAAGGTGGCGCAGGTGACGGCGGATGCTGGTCGGGATATGCTGATCGACTTAATGGAAACGACGCCTGAGAAGAAGGCGGAGATTGCAGGCTTTGACCAAGCGATTTACGGCATCCACCACGCTAAGGATATTGAAGGGGATTTTGATGCGGTTGAAACGACCGCACAGTTCTACCAACAATTCCCTAACGTCAAGCGCATCGCGGTAGCAGGTGGTATCAACCTAGATACGGCTGAGCGGTTAGCCAAACAGGGCATCGCCGAGAGTGTGATCGTCGGTAGTGGCATCATGAAGGCCGTAGATCCAATCGCAGCAGCAAAACAATTTGTGGAGGTTATCAAATAACGATGACAGTAATTGACCAAGTTTTAGGTGAAATCAATGAAGTAATGGGTAAGGTGGACGAAGCGCAATTGAGCCAAGCAGAAGCACTGATCCAAAAGGACAAGCGCATCTTCGTGCTGGGCGCAGGTCGCTCAGGCTTAATGGCGAAGGGCTTCGCAATGCGGTTAATGCACATTGGCTATACGGTATTTGCGATTGGCGAAACCATCACGCCATCTGTCCAAGCAGGCGACGTTTTAGTGGCCGTTTCGGGTTCTGGCAAAACGGCCAGCATCGTGGAATTGGCAGAAAAGGCCAAGGCTAACGGCGTAACGGTCGTTAGTGTGACGAGCAACGCCCAATCCCCATTAGGCCAACTAGGCGACGCAACCATCGTGGTCCCAGGCGCAACGAAGGCGGGCGATGGGGTCAAATCCATTCAATTATTAAGCACGTTGTTTGATCAAAGCGTCCACGTAACGTTGGACATTTTGTGCTTGATGCTTAGCCGGCGGGATCATGTGTCGAATGATAGTGCGGCGGCGGAGCATAGTAATATGGAGTAGAGCGCGGAGCAAGGCGTTTAGAGACTGGAGCATAAGCCCCTCTTGCCAGAAACCCCGGTTTTTGGGGTTTGTGGCAAGAGGGGCTTATGTGCAGGTCTCTGCCTTGCGGAGCGCGTTTCGGCGCGGTTGCCAGAACGGACTAATGCTGACAAAATCCACAATCGAGTCGATAAGCGAAAAACAAAAGCCCCAATGGCGCCGAAAACCATGTAGTAGTAAAGCACGTCGCAAGCCAGCAGTCAGCCAAATAAAAAGGTGATCCCCGGTTTTGGGGCAGCATTGCGGGAGTCGCCTTATACATAGCTCTTTGCTTCTCGGAGCGCGTTTCGGCGTGGCTGCTGCACCCCAACGTAGACAAACTCCAAAATCGAGTCGATAAGCGAAAAACAAAATCCCCAATAGCGCCGAAAACAATGTAGTAGTAAAGCAAGTCGCAAGTCATCAGTCAACAAAGTAAAAAGGTGACTCCCCGGTTTTTGGGCAGTATTACGGGAGTCGCCTTATACATATCAATATCATAATTCAACCTCCCACAATCCCACCAACCCAACAATTATCGCTCAAACGCGCTAATCCCCCTCCCGGCAACCCAACCCACGTGATAAACTAGACCTAATAGACAAAATACGGATAAGTGGTGACGACTAATGACAGCAAATCAACCTAAATCAGCAAATATGAAGGACGTGGCAGCGCTAGCTGGGGTGTCGATTGCGACCATCTCCCGGTATTTGAACGGGGAAACGAATCGGATGTCCAAGGTGACGGCGGCGAAAGTTGCGGCGGCAATTGAGAAGCTGAATTACGTTCCAAACTCTAGCGCGCGGCAGATGATCACCAAGTCCAGCAAGATGATTGCGGTCATTACAGCCAATATCGATGACTACTTTTCTAGCGAGTTGTTTAAGGGGATTAGCTCGATCTTGGAGAGTCAGGGCTACATTGGCGTGTTGTTTGATGCGGACTCGGATAATGCTCGGGAGCAGAAGCTGCTGGAAGTGATTGGCCGGCAAGTATTTGACGGGTTAATCATTCAACCGGCGAATGACCCACAAACGATTCAACAGGCGCTACGACGGCAGTTACCAGTCGTTGTTGTTGACCGGGAGATGGATGCGGGGACTTGGCCACAAGTGGTCACGGATAACTACCAAATCGCGCGGCAAGCAACGCAGCATTTTCTAGACGAAGGTCAGACGCACGTTATCGTGCTGACATCGGATGTTCATCTGGCACGGACGCGGCAGGAACGGTACCGTGGCATTTTGTCCGTAGCGGATAACGTTGATACGATTGAGGTTTCAGAAACGTCCTATAATCATTCGGCTGTTTACCAACAGTTAAAGGCGGCGTTGACGCGTTCGACGGAACGAACGCTGGTGTTTGCGTTAAAGGAGCGCTGGTTCCTTGAATTCATCCCAGATTTGATCAACGAGGGGCTACTAGACGGTCATCAAGTAACGGCAACCGGTTTTGCGGATACCGATACCGCCCGGCGATTAGCGCCAAATACCCAACTGATTACGCAGAATCCATACTTGATGGGGGCTAGCGCTGCGGAACTGCTCTTGCAGGAATTGCAGGACCCTAAACTGGATTTAAGTCACCAAAAGCTAATCCAACCGGCCAAGTTTGGCTAATAGATCAAAAAAATGAAAATAATTTTCGGAAAAAACATGCAAAATTGATGCATGTTTTTTCAAATTGAGCCGAATAATGACTTGTCAAAGTCAGCTGTGACGGGGTATTTCGGAACTGAAGCCGAATAGGGGTTAAGACTAATCCGGGGATGTTCGGGAATGCGGTAGAACAGGTGTTAAAAATGAAAATTTAGCCAAAAACTCGGTCACCGAACACTTTTAAATATAAGCGAAATCGTCAAAAAGCAACGGAAAGTATGTTAAAATAAAAGAAACATGAGAGTACGATGATATAACTTTGAGAGTGGTGGTTAATTATGACTGAAAGTATCTTTTTATTAACCCCTGAAGATAAAAACTTTATTTCGCACGTTTGTCGCAATCTTCAGACGTTTACCATGTGGGTTAATGATTCGGGACACCCGGAGGACTTTGAATTACAAGAGGCCCGTCACACTAGTGCCGACTACCTACTAAGTAATATTTTAGAAAAAGATCATCTAGAATTAACGGACAAGGCTGCTGCCGTTCATCGGTTAGCTACGGGCAGTTTTGCGAAGAAAAAGATTGATATCGTAGCAGTGATTAAGGAAGTCGCACAGTTGTTAGATACTTATGCGGCGAGTTTGTCATGAGGAGGCGCGGGACAAAACGCGTTTAGGTCCCAGAATATAAGAGAATAGGCCCGTGGATTCCTGGTTTTGGAATCTACGGGCCTATTCTCTTATATGGCCGGGACCTGAGTTTTATCCCGCGTTTAGACTAGATAACAGTCTTGAAATTGAGTAAAATTTTTAACTAACTTTGAGTTAAGAAATGAGTTCGATACTTACCAATATAGACTTTTTTTCCCAACTTCATTAACCTTCAATCTTTAGCGCGCCTATTATCGTTGTTGTTGCGGTTTCTTCGATTGATGCAACACCAGTTGTGACGAAGCACTGGCTAGCGCCACACCCAGTCCTAATGGCAGGAGGGCTGAGTAATCGAGATGGCAGACTTCAAAAATCATGAACAGTGCCATAAATGGTGCCTGTTGTGAGCTTGCTAGCAGCGTTGCGGCGCCAATCAAGCCACCTTGCCAAATCGTGATGCCGGGGATCAACATGTGGGCGACAACGCCCAAACTCATCCCAATCGTAGCCCCAATGGCAATTGAGGGGGTTAGTGTCCCACCAGAGGCACCGGCCCTTAGCGAGAACACAGTGACCAGGGCTTTAGCGAGTCCGCCAATTAAGAAGATGCCGATCAAGCCAGATGACTGATTCGTCATCGCCGGTTGTGCCAGCGCGCGACCATTACCTGAAATTTCAGGATAGAAGTACGCAATCGCGCCGGTTAACACAGCTGCAGCAGGTAGTAACCACAGAATTGAGCGGTCACGAGCTTGGTGCTTATTTGCCCATTGGAAGAAGCGGCGGAAATAGGCGCCGACAACGCCACACAATGGCCCAACGACAATGACTAACACCACTGAAATTGGTGAGAAGTCACCGTTACCCACAGCGTAGTACGGATGAAAGCCACGCAAGGTGGACCCGACTAACATCGCAACGGATGACATGGTGAGGCTCACGGCGACGGCTCTACCAGTGACTTTTTTATACAATAGTTCGATAGCAAACATGGTCCCGGTCAACGGTGCGATGTAGATGGCCGCAAAGCCAGCTCCCGCAGCCGCTGCAATCAATAGCTTGCGGTCCTCTTCATCAAAGGTGACCCCGAAACGATGTAAAAATCGTTGCCACGTTTGGGAGAGCATGGCACCAAATTCTCGTGGCGCCAATTCACGGCCGACTGACCCGCCCGTAGCGACAAAGAAAATTTGGGTGAAAACGTGAACCGCAGTCGTCCACACCGGCATGGTTTCGCCATCTAGCGCTTTAGCGATGCTAACGGTAGGCTTCATTTTGGTTCGCATGTAGTACCACACAATGGCCGCAATGACGCCACCAATCACCATGGATACTAATCGCCGAGTACCGCTAGCGTTAGCCGCAAACGGACTCAGGGGTGTTTCGTTGAAATTTAAAAAAAGCTTTTCAATGATATCTAAAAAGTTGGCCAGAATCAGCGATCCTAAACCGGCAATTAAGCCAAGCATAACGGTTGAAATGCTCAGCATGAGTCTTTCACGTGTCTTTGTCATATAAATCAATTTCCCTCTTATTCTAATATGTGGACTTTTCCACCTAAAATAAGGTAGCACGGTTGGCGGTGAGATTCAACTTGAATTCGTTTTCGGCTTGAGGACAGGGATGAGGTTGTTTCAGGATTAAACGTTTTTAAATATAATCAGGTTGTGTGGCGTTGGCGGTTCACTTTGAGATAGTGGGTAACTACTACGTTGGTTTCGGCTAAGTGTAAGCTGGTATTTTTCGCGAATCGGCTACTTGGTGGAATTGCTAACGGTGGTGCTTTAAGGTCGCCGCGACGAAACGCGCGACGCAAAACTGAAGTCTGCACGTAAGGCACGCCCAACACAAAGTCGAGGCCCGTGACTTTATTTTGGGCGTGCCTTACGCTCCGACTTCAACCCGTTTTGCTTCGCGCTCTGTTATAATAGAACCCAGCAACTCTCCAACATACAAAAGTTTGGGGTTTGAAAAGAGGAGCGACGTTATATGCTGAGCTATTTTGCGTTAATCACGTTGGTCAAGCTTTCGGGGTTGTTGATCCCGTTTGTTTGGTTCCTGATCGTGAGTACCAAACGCTGGCGTCTTTGGGGGACGCTGGCCGTTGTTGCACTGTTTATCGTCAGTTATGTGAACACCTACTTTAACTTGCCTGATCTGGCTTATCCGGCCATGATCGATGGTTGGTTGATGTGGCTGATCGGTGGACTAGTGCTCGTTGCCGTTTTACGCAAATTTGTTTTCAACAAGGGTGCGGTGGAAGCCCGGGCCGAAAGTGAAGATAACATCTTCGCCCGGTTCTTCCAGCGCTTTGGTCTGACCGTTGGGTGGTTAGGCAAACTGTTAGGGGCTGCCGTTGGGGCAATCGTTGTGTTGATGGTTCTTGGCAGTATTTCAGCAGTCATCACTCAGATGAACCCAACGCCGGCGGTTAATTCCATTAAAACGGAAATGAACAACAGTACGAAGGGCGCACCAATGCCGGTTATCAAAGACAGCGCGGAAACGCCCGTTGTGAACGCCCCACAAACGGTGTCCACCGACATGAACAACTCACTGAACAGCTTTAAGAACTCCAACGTTTACGATTTGAACCACATGCGGGTTCAGATGTACAAGGGCAAGATGGTTTACGTGGCGCCCGTTGAGTTCTCCGGCGGTTTCTGGCGCTACATTCACTACCAAAAGGTGCCAGGGTACTTCATGACGAACGCGACGGATAAGAATGCGGATCCGAAGTTCGTCTCGAAGCCAATGCGCTACACACCAAGTGCCTACTTCAACATGGATGCCGATCGTCGAATCAGCGCTCGCAGTATGGGCTACACCATGGTGGGCAAGACGTCGCAGTTGGAAGTCGACAATAACGGGACGCCATACTACGTTCGGACGTTGGCGAAACCACTGTCGTATTTCAACCGAAACTACGACTTTAAGCACTACAAGGTTGCGGTGTTGAACACGATCACGGGTAAGGTGAAAGTTTACTCACCAAACAAAGTTCCGAAGTTCGTGGACGTTGCGGCCACGCCAGAGTTAGTTTCAGACGAAGTAACGATGTTTGGTAAATACCGTCACGGGTTCTGGAACGCCACCAGTTTTGGCGGTCATAACGATGTGATGAAGCCAACCGAAGCCGGGACTGAAGGCGGCGACAAGTTAACGCCATACGCCTACAAGGGCCGAATCTACTACTTCACCGGGATGACCAGTGTCAACAGTCACCAAAGTTCGATTTTGGGCTACGCTTTCGTGGACGCCCGGACGAACACGTTGCACTACTATCGCGAACACGGCAACGTGATGACGCCTGAACGGGCGATTTCATACGCGCAACAGGATATCAACCCGCAGAACTACAAGGGGACCTTACCACTGCTGTACCGGATCAACGGTGACCCAACCTGGGTCGTCTCCATGTTGGACCGGGATAATAACTCGTTTATGAAATACGTCTACTTACTGGCAGACGGTAACAACCAAAGCGGTTCTTACGCAGTTGGCGACGATGCGCGTAGCACGTTAGCGCTGTTTGAGCAACGGGTCGGCGGTAAGACAGCTGCAGCTGCGCCAAAGGTAACTGGGAAGACGATTTCTGGCACCGTTGAACGGGTTGTCAAACCGGATGATAAACAGATCCTGTTTATCCTGAAGGGCGACAGCCACGTTTACCGGATGGATACCACGTCCAAGGACTTCCAGCCAATCTTCCAGTTCGTGCAAGCGGGCGACAAGGTTAGCTTTAAGGCCACGGCAACGGATAAGAATCAACTCGCTACTGCGAACGTTGGGTTAACGACGTTTAAGAATGCGGCGTTGAAAACGAAATAAGCGATAAAAATAACGCGCCTCGTCAACTCGATTTGAGTTGACGAGGCGCGTTATTTGAGTTGTCTTCAGAGAAGTGTAATTAAAGGTTACTTAGCAGCGGTTTCAGCAGCTTCAATTTCAGCTAACGTTGGAATTGAAGGGTGAGCGCCCATGCGTTGAACCGTAATGGATGACGCCCGGTTAGCAAAGCGAATTGCATCAGGTAAGTTGCTGAGGTCCTTGTTTAATTGAGAGCTCAAAGCGCCAATAAAGGTGTCGCCAGCAGCGGTCGTATCAACGGCCTTAACCTTGAAGGCGTCCACGAAGCCGGTGTCGCCATCAGCGGTGTGGTAGAAGGCGCCCTTGCTGCCGACGGTGATGATCACGCATTTAGCACCCATTGCATGGAGCTTTTCAGCACCCTTGATCATGGAAGCTTCATCGGTGATCTCAACGCCAGTTAACGTTTGGCATTCCGTTTCGTTAGGGACCACTAAGTCGCTCACTGCCAGCAAGCTAGCTGGAATCGTGTCACGAGCTGGGGCTGGGTTGAGAATCGTCACAACGTCGTTAGCTTTAGCTTCTTTGAAAGCAGCTTCGGCAACGTCTAATGGCGTTTCGAATTGGGTAATGATGAAGTCGCTTTGGGCAATCGTGTCCTTGGCGTTTTCAACGTCAGTAGCGGCTAATTCTTGGTTAGCACCACCGTAAACGAGGATCGAGTTTTGACCTTCATCATCAAGTAAGATGAAGGCTTGGCCAGTCTTGGCATCCTTCGTTACAGTGATTTGGTCAACGTTAATGCCTGATTCAGTCATTGAGTTGATCATAAACTTACCGTTGGCATCGTCGCCAACTTTACCGATAAAGTAGGTATCAGCACCGGCCCGGCCAGCAGCGATCCCTTGGTTAGAGCCCTTGCCACCGCCAGCAAAAGATTGGTTGTGCATTGCGAGCGTTTCACCTGGTTTAGGTAAACGGGGAATCTCAAGAATAGTATCGACGTTCAAACTACCGATTACGGTTACGCGGTTTGTCATGTTAGGAAGCCTCATTTCGTTGATTGTTAGGGTTATCGTTAAGTTATCTAGTAAAACGTTTTACGTTAAATCCTGTTATTAATATAACAGATTGTTAAAGCGATTTCAAGCGGTCTGCAAATTAGTTCGGTAATGAGCGTTACCAGATGATTTGAGGGGTTATGAACGACCTGATTCACCTTAATGTGCCAGTACATCTAAAATGGTTCGCGTCTGATCGACTGAGAGTTGACCTGGAGCGGTTTCACTCCGAATCGTCGCAAAGGTCAGAGCGCTATTAAACGTTTGGCCTGCAACTCGGGTGACGGTACCCAGTGGCCCCATCGCAGTGGCGATAATGGGTTGTTCGACCTGCTGACCGGCATCGTGAGCGGCGTTCATCAACCCTAAAACATCGTTTGCATTCGTTGGCGTAATGGCCAATTCTAGTAAGTTACCACCTAACAAAGACATTTGGGTTAATTGATCGACCATTTCAGCTTCGGTTGGCGCTTGATCATAGTTGTGGCAGCTGATGATGGTTCGAACTTGTTGCCCATGAGCGAGGTCGATCAGTTGGCCCAGAAGTGTTGCGTCCCGTTGCCATTCAAGGTCGATGGCCGCAACGTTGGTGTTGCGTAAAATTGCTGTGTAGAGCTGTTGGTAATCACTATCAGAAAGCTGGCGTTTACCGCCCTGAGTGCGGTCGCGTAAGGTAATGATTAGTGGTAAATCACCTAAAATCTCAGTCAATCGGTTTGTTGTGGCAATTAAACCGGCCGTTTCTTCAAGACCGTTAAAGTAGTCTAGCCGCCATTCAGCGAGGTCGGCAGAAGAGGATACGATTTCGCCCGCTTGGCCGATGACTTGGTTGACGTCAGTACCGGTTATCGGCACGCAGATCTTTGGTATTCCAGCTCCAAGGGGGAGTCCTTTAAGAGAAATGGGCGTCATGGCAATAAAAGCCTCCTTTTTGGTCTAATCAGATTATCATTAAAAACGATAGCATGTTTGGGCGTTGAGCACAAGAAAACCCGTTCTGATGGCGTGAATTTAGGTCGTTATATGGAAAAGTTGACATAAATCAAACAGTGATTTTAATCGTATTTTAATGTTAATTTTATATGCTAACTGATAACGCAATTTTCTAGAAAGAACGGGTGAACACTTTGGAAGCAACCGAACAATTAGCGGCAATCGAAAGCTATACGGCGCAAAAGTTAGCCGATGATCAAACTGGCCACGGACTGGACCACATTCACCGGGTGGTTACGAATGCCAAGATGCTGTTGGCAGAGGAGCCATCTGCAAGTTATTTACTGACACTGAGCGCAGCGTACCTCCACGATGTGATCGACGACAAGTTAGTGGCGAATGTTGCCGATGCGCAAGCGGATGTTGAGCGGTTATTGACCTCGCTTGAGTTTACGACTGAACAGGTGCAAACCATCATGTTGATCATTAACAACATGTCGTTTAGCAAATCCCTCACGGATGACCAACAACCGTTACCGCTAGAAGGGCAAATCGTGCAGGATGCTGACCGCTTGGATGCGATTGGCGCCATCGGGATCACCCGGGCGATTTACTATGGTGGTCACCACAGTGAAAAAATTTATGACCCCAAAATTGCACCACGTCAAAACATGACGAAGGCGGAATACCGAAATTTAGATAATGAAACGATCATTAACCACTTTTACGAAAAATTGCTGAAGCTGCCAGACCAAATGAACACGCCGGTTGCGAAGCGAATTGCTAAGAATCGGCAGAAGACCATGACGACGTTCTTGGAAGATTTTAAGGCGGAGTGGAATGGGTTGAAGTAGGTAGAGTGTGGAAAGAAGCGGTTAGAGAGCTGCACGTAAGGCACTTCCACCAGAAACCCCGGTTTTGGGGTTTGTGGTGGAAGTGCCTTACGTGCAGCTCCCTGCTTCTTGGAACATGTTTAGACTAGATAATCGTTTTGAGCAAAATTTTTAATTAGGTTTGTTTTGAGAAGCGAGTTTGATGTTTACCAATGTGGACTTTTTCAGTCACTGAGGGAATTGATTTGTTAAGTTTGTTAGGGTGGTGTTGGCGACGAGCGTTGCTGCTATATTGGTTTCGGCGCCTTTTTAGGATTTGACTTAGGTGCATGATCGGTTATTTAGATAAATTGCTCACGAAACCGCAATGAGGCAACCACGCCGAAATGCGCTACGCAAAGCAGAGACTTGCACATAAGGCCCCCTCACCACAAATCCCAAAACCCGGGATTAGCTGATTAGTTGATTAGAGTGCAAATTGGCGACGAGCATTACTGCTATATTGGTTTCGGCGCCTCTGTAGGATTTGACTTAGGTGCATGATCGATTATTTAGAAGAATTACTCACGGAACCACATTTAGGCAACCGCGCCGAAATGCGCGCCACAAAACTGAGAGTTATGTATAAGGGCGTCCTCAGTAAAACTACCAAAACCCGGTAGTTTCACTGAGGACGCCCTTATACGCCACTCTCAAAGCGTTTTGTTCTGCGCTCTATTCCTCATCCAACGTCACAAACGTATTATAATTAAAGTAATCATACCGCAAGCGCATGTTGGACACTTCAAACGGGGTACCATCGTCCAGGAAGAAGATGCCTTCCATAATGGCAACCGGTTCGTTTGGTTTTAAGCTCAGTAATTTTTGATCTTCCTCATTGGAAGGGGCCACCTTCATCGTCATGAATGACTTCGTGACGACTTTGTTTTGCTCTTCTTCTAAGTAGTTAAAAATTGAGCCTGAAACCACCTTTTGTGACAATTCTGGCGCGATTTTGATTGGAATGAAGCCCCGTTCGATCATGAAGGGCTTGTCGTCAAACTTACGTAATCGTTTGATCTCATACACAAAATCACCGCTCTCCAAGAAGAGATCCTGTTGCATCTCTTCTGAAGCCGGAACAACCTGAAACGACAACAGATCGATACTCTGTGTCTGACCGTCGCTTTGAAAACTATCGGTGACCCCCAGATTCGACCCTTCATAGTGGAAGATCGTTTGGTTTTTCATATATAGCGGGTTAATAAAGGTTCCGGAACCCCGTTTTTTGAAAATAATGCCCTGATTTGCTAAAACACTCAACGCCCGCTTGATTGAACTGCGGCTAACGTTGTATGCTTCACTTAGGCTTCGTTCATCTGGTAGTCGCTTGTTTGGAAACTGATTATCGTGAATACGTGCTTTCAAATCGTGTAGCACTCTTCGGTAGACTAAATCTTTCATGGATGATGCGTTCTCCTTGCAACCAACTGACTGATTCTATAGTTGTATCGAGTATAACAGATTTTAAGCAGTTCGCCTACTTTGAAGCGCACTATTTCAGAAATTGGTTCTATTCAATCTGATTTCTGGGCTGTACCAATATTAAATAAAGTGAGGATTCAGACCTATGGCAAAAAAGAAAAAAGGTAGTCAGCTACATAAAACGTTGGTTGAACAGATTCTTGATAAGGCGAAGATTCCGTATCAGCAACTGACCTTCGCCACTCATGAAGAGGGCGACGTTGCGCAAGTCGACATTGATGAAAATCAGTACGACGAGCATACCATTTATAAAACCCTCGTGGCATCCGGCAAAACGACCGGTCCCGTGGTCGGGGTACTACCGATTGACACGCATTTGGATCTCAAAAAACTGGCCAAGGCCTCTGGCAACAAGAAGGTCAGCATGGTGCCACTCAAGGAACTCGTTAAAACGACGGGCTATGAGCACGGCGCCAACACACCAGTTGGCATCTGGGAAAAGTTAAAGTACCCGATCTACTTTGATAACACGGCCAAGGAACAGGGCGACATTATTGTGTCGTCGGGGCAAATTGGCCGTTCCGTTAAGTTAAATGCAGAAGACGTCTGCAAATTAGTTCACGGAAAATTCGTGGATTTATTGGAGCAATAATCAGAAATTTAGGAAACACCTAGGATTCGATTGAGAATTCTGGGTATTTTTTGCATTTTATTTAAGCTATGTAAAGTTCTGGTAAAGTCGGTCAAATTGTTGGACTTGCTCGATTGAATTTGGCATAATTCAACTTGTGAAGTCGTGCTGACCGACTTTTAAATAATTGGACCGTATCAATTATTTAAAAGGTTGACTTTTCGAAAAAACGGTCTATGATAGGGGTGTAAATTAGTAACGGGGTATGTCACTAAACTGATTTACCCTTGAACAAAGCTTTAACTTTATGATGTAGTGAATCTTATTAATCAATCAAAGGAGTGTTACTCTAATGGCAGTAGATTACGATTCCAAACAGTACTTGGAAGGCGTTGACACTTATTGGCGTGCAGCTAACTACTTATCAGTTGGCCAACTATTCTTACGGGACAACCCATTGTTGAACCGGGAATTAACTTCTGACGATGTAAAGGTTAAACCTATCGGGCACTGGGGCACGATCGTTTCACAAACGTTCATTTATGCCCATTTGAACCGGGTCATTAACAAGTACAACCTGAACATGTTCTACATTGAAGGTTCAGGTCACGGTGGCCAAGTCATGGTTTCAAACTCGTACCTTGATGGCAGCTACTCAGAAATTTATCCAGCAATTACTCAGGATGAAGCTGGTTTGAAGAAGTTATTCAAACAGTTCTCATTCCCTGGTGGTGTGGCTTCCCATGCTGCGCCTGAAACTCCAGGTTCAATCCACGAAGGTGGCGAACTCGGTTACTCACTTTCCCACGGGACTGGTGCAATTTTAGATAACCCTGACGTCATCGCCGCTGTTGAAATTGGTGATGGTGAAGCTGAAACCGGTCCATTAGCGGCTTCATGGTTCTCAGATAAGTTCATCAACCCAATCAAAGATGGGGCTGTTTTACCAATCATTAACATGAACGGCTTCAAGATTTCGAACCCAACGATCCTATCACGGATGTCTGATGAAGACTTGAAGAACTACTTCACCGGGATGGGCTGGGATCCAGAATTCGTTGAAGTTGCTGATCCAGACGACCACATGCCAGTGCACGAAGCAATGGCTAAGGCGATGGACAGCGCAATTGAAAAGATTCACGCAATTCAAAAGAACGCTCGCGAAAACAACGACAACTCGTTGCCTAACTGGCCAATGATCATCTTCCGTTCACCAAAAGGCTGGACTGGTCCTAAGAGTGACTTCGATGGTAACCCCGTTGAAAACTCATTCCGTGCGCACCAAGTGCCACTTCCAATTGCCGCTGGTGAAATGGAACACGCTGACAAGTTGGTTAGCTGGTTGAAGTCATACCATCCAGAGGACTTCTTCAACGCTGATGGCTCAATCAAGGATGAAGTTCGCGCCTTTGCACCAAAGGGTGACCAACGGATGTCCATGAACCCAATCACTAATGGTGGGATCAAGCCAGAACCAATGAAGTTGCCAGATTACAAGGAATTTGCAATCGACGTTAAGACCCCAGGTGCTACTCAAGCACAGGATATGTTAGTTTGGTCTGAATGGGTTGCTGAAGCGATGAAGCTCAACCCGAACAACTTCCGTGCATTTGGCCCTGACGAGACGAAGTCTAACCGGTTGTACGCTGCCTTGGATGAAGGTAAGCGTCAATGGATGGAAGATATCAAGGAACCTAATGACGAAGACATGGCACCACAAGGTCGGATCATTGATTCTCAATTATCTGAACACCAAGCTGAAGGCTGGTTGGAAGGTTACGTCCTCACTGGTCGTCACGGCTTCTTCGCCACTTACGAATCATTTGGCCGGGTCGTTGACTCAATGTTGACCCAACACATGAAGTGGTTGCGTAAAGCCGCTGAACAACAATGGCGGAACCAATACCCATCATTGAACTTCGTGGATACGTCAACTGTCTTCCAGCAAGACCATAACGGCTACACCCACCAAGATCCAGGGATGCTGACTCACTTGGCTGAAAAGAAGCCAGAGTTTATCCGTGAATACTTGCCAGGTGACGCCAACACCTTGTTGGCCGTTGCTAACGTGGCCTTCGCAAGTTACGAAAAGATCAACTTGCTGGTTACGTCAAAGCACCCACGTCCACAATGGTTCTCAATTGATGAAGCCACTAACTTGGTTAACAACGGGTTAGGCTACATTGACTGGGCTTCAACTGACCAAGGTGCCGAACCAGACATCGTCTTCGCTGCCGCTGGTAGTGAACCAACTTGGGAAGTCTTCGCCGCCGTTTCATTGTTACACGACGAATTCCCAGACATGAAGATTCGGGTCATCAATGTGGTTGACCTCTTGAAGCTTCGTTCACCTAAGAACGACCCTCGTGGCTTGACTGACGACGAATTCGATCGTTACTTCACTGTCGACAAGCCAGTGATCTTTGCCTTCCACGGCTTTGAAGACTTAGTTAAGGACATCTTCTTCGATCGTCACAACCACAACTTGCACGTCCACGGTTACCGTGAAAACGGTGATATCACCACACCATTCGACATGCGGGTCTTGAACGAACTCGACCGGTTCCACTTGGCCAAGGATGCTGTCTTGAGCATTCCTGACTACGCGGTTAAGGGCGCTTACTTCGCTCAACGGATGGACGACATGGTTGCTAAGCACAATGCCTACATTCGTGAAAACGGGACCGACTTACCAGAAGTTAACAACTGGAAGTGGCAACCACTTAAGTAATTTAACTGTTAATGTGTTATGCGAAAATCCTCGACAATTTTGTCGGGGATTTTTTGTTTTACCTAGTGTAAACGTTCTTCGGTTTAGTTTGCGAAGTGCGCTGATTTGTGTAATCTATCGATTCCGGTAGCCGGCTAGGTTCCTGCTGTGGGGCCGGCCTGAGCCGAAGAGCGGTCTCAGGCCTCGAATTGAAGCCTCGCCAAAACCCGCGCGAGTCTTCAATTCGTCCCCGATAATTGGCGGTTGTTGGGAAAGCACCACCAACCACCAATTATCGCGACACAGCATCCACCTAACCGGCTACCTACATCTTACATGGTGCCGTTCGGTACTATTGCAGAGCATCTCAAGCGGTAATTTGAACTGTTTGCTGCAAAATTGTTACGCCTGACGTTGATTTAACAACTGTTAAAATTGATCAGCGGTTAATGTTTCATCATCGCAATGGTGAACGTTAAGCTATTCTGGACGTTGACTTAACATGCTTGAGCATATTGTTGACGCAATACAGTAACGTTATCGTTCAGCACATTACTGAGATGTTCGCTAATTATCATCGTGCGACAGTTTAGTCCTTCATGATAAATTTTCGGGCGTGCGGTCTCGATGCCGACAACGCACAAACAAGAGGTCGGTCTGAAAATTGGGCTCAGCCGTGTCGTTTCACTTGGGTGGCGTGCCTTGCCGCCCTAGTGAAAGACCTGCTTTTGAGACGCGACTTTCGGCTCAAAACAGTGTCCACGGCGTTCCAGCCCAAATTTTCAGGCCGACCGGCTGTGCCCATGATATCACCCATAATCAACGTTCGAACGAAACAAAATGGTACAAGCAAAAATATTTAGTTAGTTTTAGTTGACAAGAACTAACTAAATAACTATACTCTATTTTGTTAGTTAGCAGAAGCGAATCCTAACTAAATACTAAACGATAATTCGAGGTACTTAACCATGACCCATGATTCTCAAGAATTGATTCAATTGTTTGGCCGTTTATTTCAGCAACGGACGTTTATGAGTGCGGTGTTGCGCACCAGTAAGTTTGATCAGCATCAGCCTAATCGCGGACAGATTCGGGTATTGCAACTCTTGTCAGAACATGAACAGTTGACGAACTCGGACATTGTGGACGAGCTTGATATTCGACCTAGTTCGGCCAGCGCACTGGTGAGCAAGTTAGAAGATGGTGGGTTGATCGAGCGACACGCTTCAGAAGAAGATAAGCGGGTGATGTTGATCTCACTCACTGAAAAGGGGCACAACTTTATTTCAGCGGCGCAATCATTGAAGGATGGCGTGTCTGAATCTTTGTTTGACTCACTTTCCAGTGAAGAACAGCAGCAATTAGCCGGGACATTGCGGAAGCTACTGGCTGATTTAGACGAAAAAATGCCGAACTGGCCGGATCACAAACAGCTTCACGATTACTTCAACCACCATCATGATTTCGGTGGTGACTTCGGTCGATTCGGGTTCTTCCGCAACGACCGGCGGGATAACGATTAATAAAGAAGGCGTATGAGATGAGAGAGATGCAAGGGCGGCCACAAGCTAAGGGTGGCACGCGTGAAAAATTTAACTTTAAGCAGTTTGTTCAATTGATGATTCACATCAAACCGCATTTTTGGCAACTGGGTGTTGGCTTGGGGTTGGGGTTAATTGCGACCATTGTGCAATTGTTGGTACCGCAGTTTGCGAAAAACCTAATCAACCAGCTTGGCCACCAGCTTAATTCGGGGTTAGTGATCACGTTGATCGTGGCCTTTGTCCTGAGTGCACTGGTGAGTGCAGTGTCAGGGAGTGTATTAGGATTCTTCGGTGAAGACGTCGTTAACAAGTTACGACAGTTCTTATGGGATAAGGTTTTAAAGCTACCAGTTGGGTATTTTACCGAAGTGCGTTCCGGCGAAGTTGCTTCGCGGCTCGTCAACGATACGTCTCAGGTAAAGGATCTATTAGCCAATTCCGTGCCTAGCATGGTGACCTCGATCCTCCAGTTGGTGGGGGCGTTGATCTTGATGCTGTTCATGGACTGGAAGATGACGCTGATCATGTTCATCGCGGTACCGTTGGTGGTGCTGGTGATCATGCCAGTGGCGGTGCAGTCGCATAAAATCGCTCACGCTCGGCAGGATGCGCTGGCTGATTTCAACGGTGAAGCCAGTGAAATGTTGAGTGACATTCAGTTGGTCAAATCTTCAACGGCTGAAACGGTCGAACGCGAAGCCGGCCACACTAAAATCAAGCGGTTATACCAAATCGGCTTGAAGGAAGCCATTTATGATTCCATTGCCTCACCAATAATGCAAATGGTAATGATGGCACTGGTGATTGGCATGCTGATCTACGGTGCCAGTCGAGTGGCAGCGGGCAACATGACCTTTGGGACGCTGATTTCTTTCTTAATGTACCTGATTCAACTGATTGGCCCATTCGCAACGTTAGGCCGATTCTTCTCGGACCTCGCCAAGGCCAGTGGGTCAACGGCCCGAATCCAAGAGCTGTTAAATGCCCCCGAAGAAGACCAAACTTCTGGCGAGTTCGTTCAAGCTGACGGACAAACGTTGACGGTCGACCACGTTGATTTTAGTTATGCAGATAGTGCGCCGATTCTAAAGGACGTGTCCTTTGAAGCGAAACCCAACAGTGTTGTGGCGTTTGCAGGGCCTTCTGGTGGTGGTAAGTCAACCATCTTCAAGTTATTGGAGCGGTTCTACGACCCAACCAGCGGGACAATCAAAATTGGTGATACGGTGGTCAACCAACTGAACCTCAACGACTGGCGACAACAGATCGGCCTCGTTAGCCAAGATGCAACGATCATGGCCGGAACGATTCGCTACAACCTGACGTACGGGTTGAAGGGTGAGTACACGGATGATCAACTTTGGCAGGTGCTTGAAATGGCCTACGCTAAAGACTTCGTTGCCGACATGGCTGATGGGCTTGAAACGCAAGTTGGTGAACGTGGGGTGAAACTGTCTGGCGGTCAGCGACAACGAATCGCGATTGCGCGGGCGTTCTTGCGTGATCCGAAGATTTTAATGCTGGATGAAGCCACGGCTAGCTTGGATTCTGAATCTGAAATGATGGTTCAAAAAGCGTTAGAGAAGTTGATGCACAATCGAACCACGTTGGTAATCGCACACCGGTTGAGCACAATCGTGGATGCTAATCAGATCTACTTTATCGAGCATGGTCAGGTGAGTGGGCACGGGACGCATACGGAACTGTTGAAGAAACATTCGTTGTACCGGGAGTACGTGGAGAATCAAAGTGCTGCGGGGCAACTCGCATAAAAATAATCCATTATAGACGTCTGATAGGTGATTTAGTGAACCCTATCAGGCGCCTTTTTAGGTTATTAAAGGGATAATGACCCAAAACCAAACAAATCCGTCTTCGAAATCCCGAATTAACTAGGTACACCGCGCCATCTCTGCTAAACTTAAGGCAACAAAGACGATTCAATTGGGGGCGATCAGGTGTTAGCGATACAGGAACTTTCCAAACGTTTCGGGGATTTGCAGGCGTTGCAAAAGATTTCGTTTTCGGTTCAAAAGGGTGAAATTATGGGATTGATTGGCCAAAATGGGGCTGGTAAGTCGACCACGTTCCACAGCATTTTGAACTTCATTCACTACGATGGTCAGATTAGTTGGGACGATCACACGATTGATGAGCGGGTGTTCAATCAGATTGGGTACCTGCCGGAAGAGCGGAGTTTGATGCCGAAGATGACGGTGGAACAACAGATTTTGTATTTAGCCAGACTAAAAGGACAATCGGCTCGGAAAATCAAACCGGAGATCGACCGCTGGATGGCGCGGTTTGAGGTGAAGGGCAAGCGGTCCGATAAAATTAAATCGTTGTCGAAGGGGAACCAGCAGAAGGTGCAGTTGATTTGCACGCTGATTCACCGGCCATCGTTGATCATTTTGGATGAACCGTTCAGTGGGTTGGATCCGGTGAACGAAGATTTACTGAAGCAGGCCATTTTGGATGCTAAACATCAGGGCGCAGCGATTATTTTTTCCAGCCATGACATGGGTAACGTGGAATCGGTGTGCGATCAGCTGGTAATGTTACGAAAAGGACAGATGGTGCTTAACGGTGAGATTCGAGCGTTGCGCGATCAATTTGGTAAAAATGAGATCTTTGTCACAACGGATTGGCGGCCGGGTGATCTCGCTCAGTTGCCCCACGTGACGACCGTTGTGAACTTGTCGGCGAACCGTTACCTATTACGGGTGGATGATCCAGCAGCTGGTCCACTGATTTTTCAACGATTATCGAATGGCGAGTATCTGGAAGAGTTCAGTCAGCAGCCACCGACTTTAGATGAGATTTTTCGGTTGAAAGCGGGTGACGGGCGATGAAAAAACTATGGATCGTTACCGCGACAACGTATCTTCGACAGGTAAAATCTTGGAGTTTTGTGATTTTGGTGTTATCGCCATTTCTGATGATGGCCGTTTCGCTGGGTGTTGGCTTAGTATCGGCTAATTCAGCGTCTAGTGGTAATCAAATTGCGGTGGTAGCGGATCAGCCGGCGTTGCGTCAAGCGTATTTGAAGCAAACAGCGAAAAGTGATGTTAAGCGGTCGGTAACCACCGTCGCTGCGGCTAAAAAAGCGGTGAAGGCGGAGAAAATCAAGGGTTACGTGGTGTTGAAGTCGGGAACGCAGTTGGCAGCGACTTATCACGGCACTGACAGTCTTGATGTAACCGAAAAGGGCCAGCTAACCAGTGCGTTGACCCAACTTCAGACGCAGCAAAACGTTGCGCAGGCGAAGTTATCGAAGAAGCAACTGCAAACGTTACAGCAACGGGTTGCCTTCAAAGAAGTTGTCCAGAAGAAGACCGGGTTAGCCAAAATCGCCAAGATGGCCTCGTTTTGGATCTTAGTCTTCATGGTATACATGATTTTGACGACTTACTCGTCAATCACCGCACAGGAAATTGCATCGGAAAAGGGCACCAAGGTAATGGAAATCGTCTTTTCAAGTACCACGGCGGCTAAATACTTCTGTGGCAAGATCTTGGGCGTGTTGCTGGTCATTGCCACTCAACTTCTGGTGTACGTCCTTGGTGGTTGGGCGAGTCTGACGGTTGCGCGGCAACTGTCGTCAGCGAAACCGTTCTTTGATCAGTACGGGACGTTAGTTGACAAGGTTGTTCATAATCTGGTGAGTGTGAACCTAGTATTCCTGTTCTTAGGTGTGATCATTTATACGGTGCTAGCGGCCTTTAGTGGGGCACTGGTAGCGAAGGCGGAGGATGCGTCCAAGGCGGCGTACCCGGCAGTGTACCTGAGTATGATTGCGTTCTTCGCAACCTTCCCGTTCCAAAGTAACGCGGATGCGTTGCTGGTAAAAGTGTTATCATACGTGCCATTCTTCTCGTCGTACTTCATGCCATTAAGGGTGATCAACGGCAATGTGAGTGTTACGGCGGTGGCCATTTCGTTGGGGATTTTAGCGTTAACCATTATCCTGATGGTGTGGTATATCAGCCGCATCTACAAGGGCTTGATCTTGCAGGCCGATGAGGGGAATTTTTGGCATCGGTTGAGGAGAGGGTTGAGTTATCGGTAGAGCGTGACAAAACTCGGTTAGGTCCCAGAATATAAGCCAAACAAAAACGTGAGTCCTGGTCTTGGGACTCGCGTTTTTGTTTGGCTTATATGGCCGGGGCCTGAGTTTTGGCGCGCGTTTCGGCGTGGTGGCCAGAAAGCGCAAGTGTCTGCAATCCCAAAATCTTTCAGGCCCCCCAAGAAACACAAGTTAACCACCAGCCGAAAATTAGTAGCCGGAAAGCGGTGATTTTAGTTTTGCTATACTTTCGTTGCATTTCTTGCCTAGATAATTGGAGTTTGTGCTAGACCACCTTCAAACGCCCGAAAACTATCCGGCACCGGCGCCACCAACCGCACTTCCTCAAACGAAAACGGCAAAGGCAACTTCAACTGCCAACTATGTAGCAACAACCGCTGTTGCCGTGCATCGTGGGCGTACAATGGGTCGCCAACGATTGGATGCCCCAACGAAGAAAGATGCACCCGAATCTGGTGCGTCCGCCCGGTTTGAAGCCGAATGGCAACGAGGGTCGCGGCTTCAGTTCGCTGAATCACTTGGTAGTGGGTAATCGCTGACTGGGCGTGTTCACCATCGACCCGCCGTTTTCGCTGATCTTCAAGGTCACGCCCAATTGGTAACGCAATCGTACCGTGGTCGCTGTTGAAGCGACCGTGGACCCAAGTCAAATAAGTACGTTGGACCTGCTTTTCCTTGATTGCGCGGACGAGGGGTGGGACCACGGCAGGATTTTTAGCAATCAGTAGTGCGCCGCTGGTTTCTTGATCCAAGCGGTTTAAAATGTAGGGTTGCTGGCCCTTGGGTTGGAGGTAGGCGGCCACGTGGTTGAGGGTGGTGCCGACTTCACCCGGTTGGTTGGGGTGAGTTTTGCTGCCCGGTGTTTTGTTGACGACCAGTAAGTCGGCCGTTTCGTACAGGACGGCTACCGTGGCGGCGCTATCGGGATCGACGTTGCTGAAGGGGTGGTCGAAGTCTTCTGGCACAAAGGTGAGTTGAAGCTGGTCGCCTGCAATGACGTCGAAGTTAACTGGTCGGTAACTGCCATTGACCAGCACCCGTTGCCCGCGTTTTAAACTGAAAACGAGATGTTTAGGCAACCACCAGTCTTGCGTCAGTAGTTGCCGAAGGGGTTTGGCAGTGAAATCGGCTGGGAGGGTTGCTGTGAGTTGCCACTGGATCATTTAAACCACCTCCCGTTTGACTGAAAAACCATAGTGGGGCATGTCGATGCCGTAATAGTGTTTGACAGTAACGCCCCGAACCAGCATGCCATTACGAATGGCGACGTTCATGGACGCAAAATTATTGTCGCGGATGATCGACCACACTTCCGGTACGCGCAACGTGTCAAAAGCGTACCGTTTCGCACCTTGAGCGGCCTCAGTCGCATATCCTTGGTGCCAGTAATCGCGTTGTAGCAAATAGCCGATTTCGACAACCGGTTGGCCGTTAAAAATCTGGTTGGTCAGGCCACATTGGCCGATGAACTGACCATCGGATTTGCGAATCAGCGCCCACAAACCGTAGCCGTCTTCTTGATAGCGCCGTAAATTGTTGTTCAGCCAATCCGTCACTTCTTGGTCGCTAAAAGCGTGCGCGTAGGCGGCCATGGCGATGGGGTCTTGAAGGGTGTTGCTTAGCGCTGGGATATCAGCTGGGGTAAGTGGTCGAACGATGAGACGCTCGGTGCTGTAAATGGGGGACATGAGAGAGCTCCTTTTTTGGTAGATTGAAGACGGTAGTTTCTATTATATGTAAGTTAAAACGCCATGGCCGATCCTAACTGGAATCGGCCATGGCGTTTAGAGGTAATTTTAAATTACTGTTTGTTTAACTTTGACAATTCGGCTGGCTTAACGATTAAAACGTCGCAGACAGCGGAACGGCTGACGTAGTTGGTTACGGAGCCGATCATTAACCGTTCAACGGCAGTCAAACCGGTTGAGCCAATGACGATCAGTTGGGTGTCATGGTCAGCTGGGAATTCCCGGGCGATAACGGGCTTTGGGTTCCCAAAACGCACGTGAATATCAACGGACTTCACGCCAGCG
Organism: Secundilactobacillus muriivasis; assembly: GCF_054785195.1. Classification (NCBI taxonomy): domain Bacteria; kingdom Bacillati; phylum Bacillota; class Bacilli; order Lactobacillales; family Lactobacillaceae; genus Secundilactobacillus; species Secundilactobacillus muriivasis. Next base: position 79,671 of record NZ_BAABMI010000013.1, read on the forward strand.
TCTAAGGCCTTTTGCTTCAATTCGGTCAAGCGCGCTTGGACGTCTTCGGAAAGCTTGTAGATGACATCGCCACTCACAGCGCCCCCGTAAGTGTCACTAAACTGATTCACTTCTAGTACGTTCAGGATATCCAAATGGGTATCGTTTAACTTTGCAACTTCGATTGCTTTATCTAACACCGGATCGGTGGCTTTTGATCCATCAACTGGTGCGAGAATGTTTTGATATTGTTGGTCCATATACGCCACTCCCTCACTTATTATAAGTTTCAAGTTGAAGCTTGTCTCGTAAGCACGCCATGGTCTTGCCCAACGTTGATAACCACTTGTACTTCACCTTCTATTTTAACATAAACTATAAAATACCATTAAGAAAAAAGTAGTTTCCGCTCGTTTTTCTGAAAAAAGGTTGAGCTATAATCCCGGTTAAATTAGGATTTAGCCTCATTTATTTCACAAATACCAGCCAGAAGCACGGATTAAAGCGGTTTCTTTTTGCGCAAATTGTTGTAAAATCGACAGTAAGACGTGTCGTCATTGTGGCGTTAAGTGACGTAGATTGGTCAAGCCATGCGAAACTGACGACGGACGCTAATGAAAAACGAGTCACACTAAATCGCAGAGAGAAGGACGTTTGATGTACTACTACAACATGGCCTCACATGATATTGGGTATAATTTGGCTACTGAACAGTATTTAATGGACGACAAGGACTTTGACGAACCGCTGTTATTGTTTTACTACCAGAATCCGTGCATCATTGTCGGTCGGAACCAAAACACGCTGGAAGAAATTAATCAAGAATATATCGCGGAGCATAACATTCAAGTGACACGGCGATTATCCGGTGGTGGGGCGGTTTACGATGATCTCGGCAACGTGTCGTTTAGCTTTGTGGTGGATCGTGATGATGAGCGATTTGGCGATTTCAAAGCGTTTACGAAACCCATCGTGGATGCGCTGCGTGATATGGGTGCTACGGGGATCGAAGTTTCTGGCCGGAATGATATTCTGGTCAACGGCAAGAAGTTTTCTGGCAACGCAATGTACGTGAAGAACGGCAAGATGTTCTCCCACGGCACGCTGATGTTTGACGTTGACCAGAGCGTGATTGGTCATGCGCTGAACGTGCCAAAGGATAAAATGGCTTCGAAGGGCATCAAATCGGTGCGGTCACGGGTCACAAACTTGAAACCATACCTGAAACCGGAGTATCAAAACCTCACGATTGCGGAGTTCCGCGATACGATTTTGAAGAAGGTTTACGGTGTCGATAGTTTAGATGAGATTAAAGATAAGGCCTACGTTTTAACGGATGATGATAAGGCGCACATTAAGACACTGTACGATAACTACTATAATAACTGGGACTGGGTCTACGGCACCTCACCGGAGTTCACGGTCAAGAAACGGCAGCATTTTGCAGCGGGGACCATCGACGCTCGGGTGTTAGTTGAACGGGGTCGGATTAAGACCATCACGTTCTTTGGCGATTTCTTTGGTGAAAAGGATGCGAAAGAATTAGCCGAAAAGCTAAAAGGCGTTCGCTACGACCAACCCTCATTACGTGAAGCGCTAAAGGGCATTGATACCACCCAGTACTTCTCCGGCATCGATGTCGATACCTTCGTTCAGTTACTCGGCTAGCTTGCGCAATAGGCTACAAGCAAGTGGCTGTAACCGATTACATGAATGTGGTAAACTAGAAAATGGTTACATGATTGGTTATCATATTTGAAGGGAAGTTTGGGATATGCGCTACGTTTCAATGAAAGCTCATGATATTGGCCGGAACTTGGCCACTGAGCAGTATTTGATGAACAACAAGGATTTTGGGGAACCATTAGTCCTGTTCTATTACGAAAAACCCTGCATTATTGTGGGGCGCAACCAAAACACACTAGAAGAGATTAATCAAAAATACGTGGAGGAAAACGGCATCACCGTTACCCGTCGGCTTTCCGGCGGTGGGGCGGTCTACCAAGACCTCGGCAACCTGTGCTTTAGCTTTGTGCTAGATAGCGATTCCGAACAATTTGGTGACTTCAAGTCCTTCGTTCAACCGATCGTCGATGCGTTACACGATATGGGTGCGACTGGCGTTGAGGTTTCGGGTCGTAACGATATCTTAGTGGATGGCAAGAAGTTCTCAGGGAACGCCATGTACACGAAGAACGGCAAGACGTTCTCTCACGGGACGTTGATGTTGGACGTTGACCAAGGCGTGATTGCGGATGCCTTGAACGTGCCAGAAGACAAGATCAAGTCTAAGGGCATCAAGTCTGTTCGTTCACGGGTCACTAACTTGAAGCCATACTTGGCACCAGAATACCAAAACATTACGGTTCCTGAATTCCGTGATATCTTGTTGAAGGAATTGTTCCACGTGGACAGCCTAGATGAGATCAAGGATCAAGAATACGTAGTAACTCCCGAAGACCAAGTTGAAATCGACAAGATCTACGAAGAATACTACAACAACTGGGACTGGGTTTACGGAACTTCACCAGAGTTCACCGTTAAGAAGCGTAAGCACTTTACCTCTGGGACAATTGATGCCCGGATCTTAGTTGATCAAGGTAAGATTTCACAAATCAAGTTCTTCGGTGACTTCTTCGGCCCTAAGGACGCCAGCGAACTCGCTGACACCCTGACTGGCATTCGCTACGATAGCGAACATTTGACTGAAGCTTTGGCTAATGTTGATACGAGCCAGTACTTTATGGGGATTGAAAAGACCGATTTGGTTGACTTGTTAGCTTAATTGAACTTGAACACTTAAACGCACTGTCGTTTTGGCAGTGCGTTTTTGTTTACTCTTGTGTCCAGCGTAAGCATTCTGCTATTCAGTTTGTGACGTGTGGTGATTGGCTTGAACTGACGATTCCGGTAAGCGGCTAGGTTCCTGCTATGGGGCCGGCCTGAGCCAAAGGGCGGTCTCAGCCCTCGAACACAGCATCCACCTAGCCGCTTACCGGAATCTGACATTGGCGCAGTACGTTACTATCACAGATCATCTCAAGCGCTTGACTGATTGGCTGCAGCATTGCAACGACCGAGATTGAGTCGCGTAACGTCAAAACTAATCATCAGTCAACGCTTCCTGAGAACGATGAACAAACGTCAATCTATTCCGAACAATGATTCAATGCGCTTGAACGTATTGTTGATTTGATGCGGTAACGTTGCCGCTCAGTACGTACTGAGATGTTTGTGATTGTCATCGTCCGACAGTTTAGCCCTTCATGATGAATTTTCGGGAGTGCGGTTTTGATGCCGAAAGCCCGCAAACAAGAGGTCGATCTGAAAATTGGGCCTCAGCCATGAAATTTTACTTGGCTGGCGTTTTTTGCCAGACTAGTAAAAGGCCGTATTCTGAGACGCGGGTTTTCGGCTCAGAATCGTGCCCATGGCGTTCCAGCGCCCAAATTTTCAGATCGACCGGTTGTCCCCACAATATCAACCATGATTAACGCGTTAACGATGCCAAACTGAACAAAGTCCGCACGCTGTCGCTGAGCACACACGTAACCAAAGAAACCGATGAGAATCCCAGCATTTGTTCGCTATCGCTTCAAGAACTATGCTACAATTTTGAGAGATGATCAGGAAACCTGGTCGAGTGGCGAATAAGGGCTGCTGGAGAGTTGATTGAAGTGAATAAAGGAGTTTTCACATGTTAAAGAAGCAACTGATTTCCCTGGGAATCGTGTCATGGGCACTGTTTTCAGTGATTAACTTGGTGATGTCGTCCAAGCTGGCGGCATTTGGCCATACGATTCAAATGGAGAGCATCATTAAATCGTTGGTGATCTCGGTGATTTTATACGCAGTGCCGATGGTGATCGGTGCGTTAGGGCAGAACTGGGGGTACTACGTGCTGGGGCTAGTGATCATGGTCTACTCGCTGGGACTAGTCAATGGTATACTGGCGGTATGGGGCCAAAGTAACGCCTCGCTAGGCATTCGTGCAGTGCTCGTTCTTGTGGGTTGCGGTGCCGTTGCATTTAACTTCTACTGGTTAACGGTGGCGTTCAAATATCGTAAGCAACTCCAAAACAAGCGCGATGACGAACTATTAAAGAAACTCAATCAAAACAAGTAATCGAGGTCGATCATGGATATTTTAGTGAAGGATTTTATTGAACAAGTTGAAGCCGAAAGTTACACACAGGCCGACTTTGACACGACCTTAGCCACCTTGACTAAGGATCCAGAAAAGGCAATTAAACCGGTAGTTAAGGCGTTAACGGATGCGGTTAAGGCTAATCAACTGGCTGGCGTAGCGTTAACGGTGACGGATGCGGACATTGTGGTTCGGCTTGAAACTAGCGTGATCAATTTGCCATTGCAGTACGTTAATGCGATGAAGAAGATGTTATCTGATGATGAAACCCTAGCGGTCAACGTCTACAGTGTTATTGAATCACCCGACGTTAACGCCTCATCGTTACGAATCGATAAGGTAGCTTCCGTTGACGATTTCGACGCCCACAATGCTGATATGGCAGGGGCCGTTGGGGACTGGATTGCCGATCAATTAACGCAAATTGAAGCTAACCAAAAGGCTGCAGCTGAAGCAGATGCCCAAACGGATAAAAAGGCGGCCGATTCAGACGAAGAAGCAACTGACTAGAATCCCTTCACATTGTCCTCGAAGTATGGTACGATGGCTTTATGCGATGAGTCGAGAATGTCACGTCATCAGCAATGGTGATCTGCGCAAGCAGCTCGGTGACCTTTTTGCACGGCAGGCCGTTTACTCCGTCGGATATACGGAGGCCTTGGCTCAAAGGAAATGTGGATTTTTGAGAGCCCATTTAAGCAATTAAGTGGCCGTTGAGACACCCAGGATTTTTCCTGGGTGTCTTTTTTGTACAGAGTGTGGAAAGAAGCGCCTAGAGATTGGAGCCTAAGGGCCACCCACCATAAACCCCGGGCTTGGGTTTATGGTGGGTGGTCCTTAGGTGCAGGTCTCTGCTTCTTGGAACACGTTTCGGCACGGTAGCCGGAACGATTCATAAACCCCGGGCTTGAGTTCATGGTGGGAATCTCTTAGGCTCCAGTTTCTGCTTTTTGAACAGGTTTCGTCACGGTAACCAGAACGCACAACTGAAACTAATCATAAAAAATAACCAATCAACAAAACAGATCATTCAAAACAGCGCCGAAAACCGATGGCGCCGTAAGTCTGCTCACCTAAGTCTAAAAATACTTTGTGAAAGTCCCTTGACACTCATCAAGATTAGAGTTAAATTAGAAAATAATTTCAGGATTTCAATTAAATATGAGGCAACGATGAGAAGAGTAAACAAGGCGGGTCCGCAAAGAGAGCTACGGTTGGTGAGAAGTAGTCGGCGCAAGTTGTTGAAGATGGTCTCTGAGCTTGACCAGGGGTGGCAGTCTGCTACCTGGTCCGTTGGCAAACGATATCATGCGGAGTATCGCTGCATTTAGCGGTACTTATCAAGATTTGAACTGTGAAGTTCAAGTAAATTTCAGGTGGTAACGCGAAACCCTCGTCCCGATTAACTCGGGATGGGGGTTTCTTTAGTTCCAAAACCAATTAGGTGGCGCGCCGCGGCTCGAAGCCAGTTTAACGGCTGGTTCGTGGCAACTTCTAATTGTTGCGTGTCAACCG